>JAAZXX010000818.1 GCA_014239995.1 Verrucomicrobiia bacterium | reverse complement strand
TTTCCGGGGAGAATTGCCTGTTGCCCTTCTGAGGATGCGAAGGCTCCATCAGGAATATCGAGTCGAAGGTCTGCCTTTCTTTTTTTTACGTCCAATCCGTGACAGTTGAAACAGTGGCGGGAGAGGATGGGGCGAATATCGCGATTGAATCGCAAAGTTTCTTGTGATTTGGAGGATGTTTCGGCGATTCCTTTTTCGCATGGCACCAGCAGGATCATGGAACCCAGCAACACGGGTGCCATCATGCGGCCTGTATTGAGGATGAAGGATACGTTCATAGCCATGTCATGATCATAATTTCAAGTGACAGCACGCCAAGTTTAAATCGAAGCAATTTTATCTGCGTTGGATGTATTCAAATACCTTCATCGCAGCATTATGCCCGGGAATACCACTCACAGCGCCGCCACGCTTTGCCGAGGAACCACACAGGAAAATGTTTGGAAACGCGGTTTCAACCCCCCATGTTCCCGTGGTTTCCTCCGTTTCGCTGAATGGCCAGGTCAGGTCGCCGTGAAAGATATTTCCCTTGGGGAGATGGACTTTGTGCTCCAGATCGACCGCGCTCATGGCCTCCAGACACGGTTTTCCTGAGGCATCCCTTGCGAGGCATGACTCGATGGGTTCCTCCAAATACTGATTGATACCCGTGAGATACCTTGTGACGACCTCGTCACGCTTTGTTGCATTATCTTCCTGAAAAAGGCTGTAAGGCAGGTCCAAACCGAAGAGGGTCAGGGAGTGGAAACCGCGCTGGGCCAGGTCCTCTGAGAGGATGGAATCATCCGTCAGGGAATGACAGTACATTTCACCAGGAGGCTTTTTTGGTAAGTGACCTCTGACACTCTCACGATGACTGTGGATCATCTGCTGGTAGCCTTCATCGATATGAACGGTGCCTGCGAAGGCATCCTCCGGAAGGCATTCTCTGGAGCGCAGACGTGGCAGTCGCTCCAGCAGCATGTTGATCTTGAAACCCGTGCCCTCAAGACTTTCGGTCGCGGCGTGATTCCTGTCCGTCAATTGATCCAGGACAGTGCCCGATGCATTGCAGAGGACACTACCTGCGTCGACCTCATGCTGTTGATCCTGCCATTCGAATTGAATGTTCGACTGGCGTGTTCCCGGGTTGATCCGGCGTGCGTTGGCGTTGCTCAGGATGGTGACATTTTCCTGGGACCTTAGAACACGCTGGAGTTCCCTGACAAGGGTTCCCATCCCTCCGACAGGAACATTCCACTCTCCTGTTCCCTGACCGATGACATGATAAAGAAAACACCGGTTCTGGATCAGCGAGGGATCATGGGGATGGGTTGAAATACCAATCTTGGCATCTGTGAAGAGCAAGCCGCGTACGAGATCATCAGGAATACAGCGTTCGATCACTCTTCCGAGAGGTTCCTCTATCAGTGCTTCCCATGCCATGTGGCTTTTCTTGTCGAGGCATTGACGCATGGATTCCCTCGAGACCAATGGCCTGGTCAGACTGGGCCAGACCACCGATGCCACCTGTTGCTGCATGGACTGGAGGGCATTGTATCCCTCAAAAGTTAGATCGTTTCCGGTGAGTGTCCTGAATGCGTCACGGTTCAATTCGAATGCATCGTTGCGAATCAAGAGCTCGCGCCAGTTCCCATGCTCCACGGAGGGGGTCCAGGAGGCGGTTTTTCTGGACCTCAACGTGAGGCGAAGTCCAAGATCCTGAATGATTTTTTCGGGTAGAAGACTGATCAGGTAGGCATAAACGGAAAGGTTTGCCTCCATGCCCTCAAAAGGTTTTGAAGAGCGGCTGGCTCCTCCCAGAAAGGGATTGCGTTCCAGGATCAGGACGGACATCCCTGCCTTGGCCAGGTAACAGGCTGCGACCAGCCCATTATGGCCTGCTCCAATGATGACGGCATCGTAGCGATGGTTGAGCGCTGTCATGGGC
>JAAZXX010000817.1 GCA_014239995.1 Verrucomicrobiia bacterium | reverse complement strand
TTAAATTATAATATATACTTCTGTTAAGCTTATTTTTAAATTTTCTTGTAATTTTATTGTTTCAAACAAGTTTCTGCCGGCCAATCGGAAGTTTGCGGATACGCTTCCCCGTGGCAGCAAAGATGGCGTTGGTTAGCGCTGGAACTATCGGTGAGACTCCCAGTTCACCTACCCCGGTTGGGCTAGCTTCACTTTCTACGATTGTCACGTTGATTTCGGGTGCATCTCTCAATTTGGCAATGCGATAATCGTCAAAGTTGCTTTGTGCGACCTGTCCTTTCTCAATCGTAATTTGCTCAAACATGGCAGCTGACATTCCCATGATGATGCTCCCCTCCATCTGGGCCTTAACGCTGTCTGGATTGACAGCAAGGCCGCAGTCCACCACGCAGTCCACTCGATGTACTTTCAACTTGCCTCGATTTGTGATCGAGACTTCGGCTACCTGTGCAACCACCGTAACGTCTTCGTCAAGAGGGAACCAGTCGTTGATTGCAATGCCACGTCCATGACCTTCCGGGAGCGGAGTGCCCCACCCTGCTTGTTTTGCAACCTGTTCCAATACAGCTTTGTGTTTTGGACTTTCGGTTATAAACTTAATGCGATACTCCAGTGGGTCTATTTCAGCGAGATGAGCAAGCTCGTCCATCACACTTTCAGTGTAGAAAACGTTTATACTATTTGGCGGAGAACGCCAGTATCCAAGCGGAACCCCAAAATCTACCGGGGTGTGAGACATTTTTACACCTTCTAAATTGTAAAAATGTTTTTTAGGTATATTAAATATTAACCCGTCATGAACAGAAGCAGGATATGTCATTGGGTCAAAATTAAACCATCTGAGCGGTGGCACTTCACTGGCCATACGACTTCTTGGTTGGGCAATTTGGTTTTCCCATTGAACTGGTATGCCGTCCTTGTCAAGACCGACTTGGAAACGGCTCATACTGGCGGGACGGTATGACCCATGCTGAGTGTCTTCTTCCCGGCTCCATATTACCTGAACCGGTTTTTGAATGAACTTTGAAATTATTAGTGCCTGTTCTATATTTTCTTTAGTTGATTTGCGACCAAAGCTTCCTCCCAGCATGGTTGTGTGGATTTGGATTTGATCCTCTGAAAATCCGGTCACTTCCTTTGCAGTATCCATACACCAGTCTTGATTTTGGTGAGGCACCCAGACCTCACAGGAGTCTGTGGTTACGTCTGCAGTACAGTTCATTGACTCCATGGTCGCATGGTGCAGAAAAGGCACCTCATATTCCACCTCTAGAATTTTTTCAGCCTGAACATCAACCTTGCCCATATCATTCAGGCTAGACCTTAATTTTTCACTGACCTTAGAACTATTTAGCCCCAAGGTATCACCTCCAACGAATTTTACATCCATTGCCTCAAGTCCCTTCTGAGCATGCCAGGTCGTATCTGCAACAACAGCGATTCCATCCCCAGTACTTCCAAATTCGAATCTTCGCCCAGGAATCTGCACCACGGCTTCGACCCCCTTGACTGCTTTTGCTGCAGCTTCGTCATAAGACTTTACCTGACCTCCGAAAACAGGTGACTGTTGCACGGCCGCAAATAGCATCCCTGGACGACGGACATCAATGCCATACTGGGCAGTTCCGTTGACCCTGTCTGGGGTATGTAACTTTGGCATGGATTTTCCCAGAAAACGATATTGGTCTGGACTCTTTAGGGTTGGATTATCAGGCGGACTGAGTTTGGCTGCTGCGTCGGCAAGCTGCCCATAACTGAGCCTGCGACCACTTGCTAAGTGATGTATTTCACCGTTTTTGGCTTCGCATTCAGAGACAGGTACGCCCCATTTTTGTGAAGCTGCCCCGATAAGCATCTCCCGCGTACCTGCACCAACATGCCTGAGCTTTTCCCACCAATCCATTATACTGGAACTTCCTCCAGTTTTCTGTCCAGAAGA
>JAAZXX010000816.1 GCA_014239995.1 Verrucomicrobiia bacterium | reverse complement strand
TACTCCGGCAAACCCGATGCACCAGCTGGCGCACCGAATATTCACGCTCACTGGTGTCCTGTTCTCCATAGAAGTATTTTGATACGACCACATTGGTGGCGAGCATGGACCAGGACTTCGGCACCTCCACACCTTCCTGGCGAAAAATAACCTTTCCCTTTCCATCCGTAATCTCGGCCACACGCTTGTCCCACTCTATCTGGTCGTAAGGACTCTCTTGGTCAGAACTGAAAATGCGCTTCACCTTGAGGGCCTTTTTTGTCTTAATTCGGGATCGCTTGTTTTTTTGATTCTTTACGGCTGAGGCCCGTCCACTAGGTGGGGCTTCGTTTGACTGGGTTAGTGTATCATCCTGGGCGTTGATCATTGGTTTATTCTTTCTTATCTCAAATTACTAAAAAATGCGTTGGTGTTTCAGGATACGACATAAAACCTAAAAGGATCCCCGAGAAGGGGCCATGGAACGACAAAACGCGGGCTTACCACGCTCACAGAATACATCGGGAAAGGCTTTCGATTCTGAAACCAGACACTAGCTGTTGGATACAAGGAAAACAATACCACAACAGATAGTGCTTTCAACTCCAAAAGGTCACTTTTTTTAAAAAAAAGCAGGAAGATATCGAGGACACGCGCAGGGTATATTCTGAAGCCCTTGAGCCATGACTATTTAGCCACTACAACTTCACTCGATCTTGTCGTATCCTCTTCGCGTAAGCCTCCGGCATCGTCGGGCGCAACAGCAGGACCAGCCTCGGGATGGCGGTTTTTTTGGTTGGCAAGGGATACCTTAGCCTGAGCGTCCTTCGAAGGCTGGAATTTCACACTGACAATGCGACTTACCCCGCGCTCCTGCATCGTGACTCCATAGAGAATATTGGCAATGGAGATGGTCTGCTTGTTGTGGGTAATGATGATGAATTGTGAGTGATCCAAAAACCGCTCAAGGATGCGTACGAATCGGTTGATATTGGATTCATCCAAGGGAGCGTCCAATTCATCAAGCACACAAAATGGACTCGGCCGCACCTGGTAAATAGCAAATAAGAGAGCAACGGCAGTCATGGTTTGTTCACCACCTGAGAGCAGGGAGATACTCTGTAATTTCTTGCCTGGAGGGCGAGCTACAATATCGATACCACTCTCCAACACATCCTCGTTATCGTGAAGCTGTAGGTCAGCCATACCGCCAGCAAAAACCTCCTTGAACATGGACTGAAAGTTTTCCCTGATCTGATTGAAGGTCTGGATAAACATCTGCCGGGTCTGCGTATTGATACGGTTCAATACCGTCATCAGTTCCTCCTTGGCCTTCACCAGATCATCATACTGCTGAGTCAGAAACTGATAACGCTCCTCAGTCTCCTCATACTCCTCAATGGCAACCAGATTGACAGGGCCCATGCTGTCCAGTTTCCGCTGCAAGTCTTGGACTTTCACGGCGATTTCATCCCAGTTGGTGCCCACCCCGAAATCACCCATTTCCTCTCGGGAGATAACCTCTGAGCTGGTTTCACCCTCATCGGCCATGGTCAGAGTGATGTGCTCTCCACGGACCTCATCCAATGCGATCTCGTAGCGCTCCTCAATGCGCTTGCAAAGGTTCTCCAGCCTGGAGGTTTTCTGTGCCAGCTCCACCTCCAGGACATTTTTTTGATGATTTACATCATTGAGTCGCTGACGATGATCGGTCAGGAGGGTATCCCTTTCCTGGATGCCCGTCTCCTGTTCCTGTTTTTGGTGCAGGAGTCCCGCAGTCCGCTCGCTCACGATGGCACGATCGTGCCGCAATCGCTCCACTGTTGTTTCAGAATCTGCAATTTCACTTTCACATTGCTGACGCTTCTGGAACACGGAGTCAATCTCTGTCCTGCGTTGTTCTAGTGCTTGTCTCAGCTCACGAAGACGCTGCTCCAACGGCCCCTTTTGATGCTTGAGCGATGCCAGGG
>JAAZXX010000815.1 GCA_014239995.1 Verrucomicrobiia bacterium | reverse complement strand
GCCAATGGAAATCCTGGCGCTCAATCGCTGGTTGCCAAGGGTCACGAGTGCGATCACGGCCGCTGCGACAAGAGGCAGAAGCAAAGCGATCCAGGCCAGAAAAATAGCTCCATTCATGAATAAGACATCAAAGTTTAAAGTTTCAACGAAGTTAGATCGTCAGTTTCAGTAGTTTGGCGTCTTCGATAAAGGGCCACAATCAAAGCCAGACCCACGGCAACCTCCGATGCCGCCACCGTAATGACGAAAAACACCATGACTTGGCCATCCACGGTATTGGTAAATCTGGAAAAAGCTACCAGTGCAAGATTTGCGGCATTGAGCATAAGCTCCAACCCCATGTAGATCACGATCAGGTTGCGTCGCAGAATAACTCCCATCAGCCCGATGCTGAAGAGCAATGCGCTGACAATCAGGTAGTGTTCGAGTCCGATCATCATGTCACCTCAATTTCTTTTTGCTAAGTAGAACAACTCCCATCATGCCCACCAATAGGAGCACGCCCATGATTTCAAATGGCAGCACGTAATCGGTGAACAATTTGATTCCCAGGGCTTTTGTCGTCCCTTCCAGTTGTGGTTGCAGTGTATTGTCGATTCCTGAGGATACGATGGCTTTGATCAGCATGCCGCTGATGACCAGTAGTCCCAGAAGACCAAAAACCCCACTCAGTATTTGTGGATGCTGATGTTTTTCAACCTCGCGGACATCCAACAGCATGATCACAAACAGAAAGAGGACAATGACCGCGCCTGCGTAGACCATCACTTGTACTGCGGCAAGAAAGAAGGCGTGCAGGAGGACAAACAAGCCAGCCATCGACGCAATGGTTAGCACCAGAAACATCGCGCTGGTCACCGGATTTCGGGTGAACGGATTTGCCACCACCAGGAAGCCGCAAAGTAGTGTCAGGCCTGAAAATATGTAAAACAACAGTTCTTGCATGGATTGGAATCCCTTATCTCAGCGTTGTATTTATGACACAGGCTTTCACCTTCAATTGTTTCTGCAGTTCCATCGTTCTTCTTTTCTGGGCCGCACCCTGACCTAGTGGGAGACTTGAGCTGCTGCATCGCTTGCCTTTTTATCCCATTTCTTAACCCGGCTGTCGTGCGTGCCTCCCAACTTCAGCAACTTATCCTTGTCGTATATCATCTCCTCGCGCGACTCCCCTGTTAAGGAGTAGTCCTTCTGTAGGAAAATGGCTTCTTCTGGACAGACTTCCTGGCAGTAACCACAAAAAATACAACGGAGCATGTTGATCTCGAATTCCTTCGGCTCCTTCTCCATGTGTGCCCGTTCCTCATTGACCTCAGGACCTGGCGGCGTGATTTTGATAGCCTTGGGAGGGCAGACAAATTCGCACAATTGGCAGGAGACACACTTTGTACGATCCTGATGATCGCTCACCAGGTAAGGTGCTCCACGATAACCTTCGGGAACAGACCACTTTTCTTCAGGGTATTGCATGGTCACCTTCTTACGAAAAAAATGTGACAGCGTGACCTTGAACCCGCTGATCAATGCGGGTATGTAGAGTTTCTCTAACCAGGTGAGCGGATTACGTTTGATGATCATGCGTTCCTTTTAGTCGCTTACAGGTGTTTCATCCAGAGAACCATTGCCGTAATGATGATGTTTGCCAAGGCCAGCGGCAGGAATCGTCGCCAACCCAGATCCATCAGTTGATCGTATCGAAATCGCGGAACCATCCAGCGAATCCAAATGAACAGGAACATGAAGGCCGCCACCTTTCCCAAGAAAATAAGGATATGAAGGATGCCCCCTGTGATGCTTACAGCCGTCTCGTTCAAGCCTCCAAATGGAAGTGTCCAGCCACCGAAAAACAGGGTTACCATCAAGGCAGACACTGCGATCATGGCGGCGTATTCCCCCATGAAGAATAGTGCAAATTTCATCGAGCTGAATTCGGTATTGTATCCAGAAACCAGT
>JAAZXX010000814.1 GCA_014239995.1 Verrucomicrobiia bacterium | reverse complement strand
AACTGCCACGAGGAAATCAATCAGCTCATTGTCATCAGTGGTGGCGGTTACGCGGTAGGCCTTCTGGTTGAAAAATATGTTGTTGGTGCTGCGCTCATTCGAAATGCGCACTGGGCTGATACTCGGCGTTGGTAGCTTGCTTTTCCGGGCTTGATCCTGGATCAGACGCATCAAATTGTTGGCTTGGGACTCCGTGGACACATTGGAACCAATTCCCTCGAGTTCTGCGAGCTTTGCTCTGAATTGAGCGGATCGACTGATGAGTGTGTTGAAGGATGCAATTTTTTGTTGAGCGCGCTCCATCTTTTGCCCCATCTCAGCCCAGTCGCTGAATCTGGGGAAAATGAGGGCCATGTTCAGGATGATGAATACAACCAAGAAAACAACCATCACCAGACGGCGCTCGGCTACGCTCAAATCATATCGGTCAAAAAACGCGTTCGGACTGTATCGTTTAAACAAGCTTTGCATCATTCAAATCCGGATCTTTTCAATTCACAGTTGAAGCTCCAAGTGGACATCGTCTCTGCATTTCCCCTTGGTTTTCGGCTTGTTGAAGTGATGGACGGGTCGCTTACCTTTGCAAAGAGCGTCCTTTCTCCAATTTCGGCTTCAATGAGGGCTTCGTGGTAGTCGGTGACCTTAATCGTCTGGCTTGTGGGAACACTGCCCCGTAACGTCAATAACTTCCCTTGGCGGAAATTAAATGAGACCAGTGACATACCATCGGGCATCATCTCAGAGATGGTTTTCAGGCAATCAAGCGCCGAGTACTTTAAGTCGACTTGTTCCTGAAGAATATTCACTTTGGCCTGCAGCTTCATTGTGTTGGTATAAACATTGGCCTTGCTTCGCATGTTGGTTTGAAGCTGGATATTTTCCCCTCGGCGCCATTCCAGAGCTGCAAAATAGATCAATACTCCGAAGATATAGAGCCCAACCATCCCGATAAGGCTGCTCATCCACATACCGTCAATGTATTGTTGACGGTATTTGGTGCGGATTTCATCAGGCATCAGGTTGGCTCTGGACTCATGCCGAGTGGCACGTTCGGCACTTGTCCTAGCCCGGTCATCTTCATTGACGGACGGGTGTGAGCTCACCGATTGTGGGGTCCAATTTTTAAGAGGATGCAACCAGGACTCGGGCATGGTCTGGTCATGCGCAATCTCCACGGCTGGGGCTTCCCCCATCCACCCTTCCAGTTCCCCCGTCCAAGCCGTGTTGTTCAGGTTATCAACAAGCAGTGTTGCCCCTTCCTTTGAGTTGGGCAACTTGACCAGTCCGACATGGCGTATCCATCCTTCGATATGCCATGAAACCAGGCAATCAAAATGGTCTTGATTTCGCTCCTGCAGCTCGATACGCACGTGATTCTCCTTGGATATCTGTTGAGTCAGGGGGTGTAGGACCGGTAATTCGATGCGATCGGTCTGGTACCCCACGCTCTCCAGGTCTTCGAGGAGCAACTCGATCTCGGAGCGTTCTGATAGGATAAGCAAGATGGTTGCCTGTGTCGGGTCTGGGCAGGGGAGAAACTCGAAGGACCAAACGATCTGCGCCACCGGCAGTGGACTCAGTTTCTCCAGTTGAAATTCAAGCATCTGCCTCATTTCATCTGCGTCCTCACCCTTGGGCAGGTGGACAACCCTCAGGAATACCTTGTCGGCGGGCAGCCAGGCGATGTTTAGACGCTTTTGGAGAAATTGTCGCCAGGTTTGCTCGATTTGCTGCGGCGGTATGGGCTCCACCCCAGGGTGATTCGATCTGGCTTTCTGGGTAAGCTTTTTTTCTGAAACTCCAAAATGCCAAAGGCGTTTGAGATCCGGCAGGGCATGGATGACATTGCAGTCATTCCATCTCTCTTTGCGGAGTTTCTTGTGTTGCTTGGCCCTTCAGGCTGTGGTAAGACGACTACCATGAGAATGATTGCTGGGTTAGAAAATATTACTGA
>JAAZXX010000813.1 GCA_014239995.1 Verrucomicrobiia bacterium | reverse complement strand
TGAGCTGTATTCGATCACGCGTGCCACCGCCCCCCTGTCAAAAGGCGATAAATCGGACTTCTTGATCAGGGTCGCAACCAAGCGGGCGTAGAGCTGAACATTCTTGGGGGATCGATCCATTTGATCCTCAAAGTCAACAGCAACCTTGAACAGTTTTGAGAACTCAGGATCCGCTTCGTGCAGCATGTAATAAAGCATGCGATCGCCCACCAGGACAACTTTCACGTCCAATGGAAGTGGTTGAGGCTCGAGTGAAACGGTACTGACCAGGCTGAGAGACTGACCTAGGGATTCAATCCTGATTTCACGGGAACGAAGACAGCGCTTGAGAGAGTCCCAGGCAAAGGGCTGCATCAACAACTGCATGGCGTCGATGACCAGATAACCGCCATTGGCCAAGTGCAGCATACCGGGTTTAATCAAGGTAAAATCGGTCAGAAGAGTTCCCATGTGGGACACATGTTCCACGCGCCCCATCAAGTTGTTGTGGCAAGGATTATCCTCATACAGGACCGGCGTACCGCTGGTTGCTCCGTGATCCACCAGGACGTTGACACGATAACGCACCATGGAAGCTGCCTGCATTTCCTCCGTCGGCATCCCTCCCCCGCCCTGTCCAGGCCCTTCCTTGGAAAGAAAAAGGTCCTCGGCATATTCCACAACGTCCTCCTCCACCTTAGTCAGGTAATCCCGCACATTGGGCATCTGCTGGTATTCCTGTTTGAGATCGTCAATGAGTCCAATCACCGCAGCACGCGTCACTCCCTGGTTTAACTCCTTGACCTTGCGTTGAATAGAACGACGAATCCTTGGAACCTGATGTATGATTTTCTCGATATCAGCCTGAAGGGCAGTGATCGCTTTCTGGATCCTCTTACGTTGCTTTACCGGCAGTTTCCGAAAGGCATCCTGATCCAGTATTTCACCTTCCAGGGTCGGAGAAAGCGCGATGCCGCTCGGAGTTTGAATCAGAGTGATATTGCGTCTTTTGGCCCGTTTCTTCACCGCATCCAGTGCCTGGTCCTGCTGCTCAGACACCTCATGCTCAATTTCCTGTCGGCGCATGCGGTATTTGTCGTTTTCAAAGGCAGCAGGAATCGAGTTTCGCAAATCCTCGATGAGTCGATCCATGTCATCTGCCAACTTGCGCCCGCTGCCCGCCGGCATCTCGAGCAGTGTAGGCTTGTTGGAGTCAGAAAAATTGTTGACATAACACCAGTCGGATGGGACGGGTTTGTTCTTAGCAAGCCGGCCGAGATATTTCTGAACCACGGAATGACGTCCATAACCGGAGGGTCCCAGGACGAAGAGATTATACCCTTCGGAGCCTATCTCGACGCCAAACTTGAGCGCCTCAACGGCCCTTTCCTGGCCAATGACATCCTGAACCGGTTTGAGATCCTTGGTCGTCCGGAAGGACAAATCTTTCAAGGCACATCGATGGACAAGTTGATTGGGTTTAAGGGAGGTAACGCGGCTCATGCAAATTTAAAGGAGGTGAATAGAATGTTATTTCGTAAAAAACTGACGCTGCTTCGGCGATATCGACATTTCCAAGTGCTCCATGACTTGAAGCATGTCTTCCCATACCTGACGTTTGATGTTTTTGGATGGGTTTCGAAGCACATAGGCAGGGTGATATGTGGGCATGACTGGGATCCCACGAAAATCCTGAAACTGGCCCCGCAAGCGGGTGATACCGACCGTCTTTCTGCCAAGCAAGCCCCGCACTGCGGTCCCCCCAAGGGCCACCATGACGCTAGGACGAATCAATTTGATTTGATCCATCAGGTAAGGCCAGCAGCTTTGCATCTCCATTGGGGAAGGCTGGCGGTTACCAAAGGAGTTACCAGGGGTGTCAGGGCGACATTTCAACACGTTGGCGATATAGACTGCCTCACGAGTCAAACCCATGGCCTCCAGAATACGGGTCAGCATTTGTCCAACCTTACCG
>JAAZXX010000812.1 GCA_014239995.1 Verrucomicrobiia bacterium | reverse complement strand
GACGATGGCTTTCACCGGTGGCGTTATGCACGATGGCTCCAAAATGACTACTTGGTACGACTCCGAGTGGGACTACGGTTTCGCCAAGGGAGTTGACGCTATAATGGGTTCCGTCGACAAGTTGATCGAGAAGAAGCCCGTCCTCGCCTTGCCCTCGCATGGACCCATAATCCATAAGGCCACGGCTCAATTGAAAACCTACAGGGAAAAGCTTACCACCTTTCGAGCGAGCTACATCCGCGGCTATGCGGTTCACAAGATGACCCCCAAGCAGAGTGATCCCATCTCGAAACCGACCGCTTTCCCTTTGATGAACCGAGTCACTCCGCACCTCTACAAGCTGAACCCGGAGACGCTCGGGAAAAACTTTGCCATCATCATTTCCGACAACGGGCGCGGCCTCGTCCTCGATTGCGGACTCTTCCCCGAAGTCTTGTTGCACCGCTTGATCCAAGGCATGAAGAAGCATTTCGGGCTCAAGCAAATCGATGCCATCTGGATTTCGCACATGCACGGTGATCATTTTCTTCTGGGCCCCGTTTTGCGGGAAAAGTACGGAGTGAAGAGCTGGACCCTTGATCGTATCGTCGACAAGTGCGAGAATCCGAGGCTTTATGATTACGCGGCCCTCGTCTCGGCTTATGGTTCGGGTTACGTCGGCTCTTTTATTGACGGCATGAAGATCGACAAGCCTTTCCGTGACGGGGAGTCCGTCGAGTGGGAGGGATACAAGGTGCAGATCGACTGGATGCCGGGGCAGACCGAGTTCGGGTGCTGCCTATGGTTGGAAATCGATGGTCAGCGCGTTGCCTTCACCGGAGACAACCTCTTCGCAGACTCCTCTAACCCCAAGCAGAACGGGCATGAGGCCGTGGTGGCCCGCAACAGCGCCATCTTCGAGGAAGGTTATTTGCTCGGCAGTCGTTATCTCAAGGATCTTCAGCCCGATCTCGTCATGGGAGCCCATTCCTACGTCATGCCGAACCCCGCCGGTTTGCTGGATCGATATCATGAGTGGTCCAAGGAAATCATTCGACTCTATAAGAACCTGCTACCGGAAAAGGACTACGAGTACCTCTTCGATCCCTATTGGGTGTCCGCCTATCCCTATCGGATGGACTTCGCCAAGGAAAATACCCAGACGGTGCAGGTTACTGTGCGCAACTTTCGCTCCACGCCGCAGCGTCACAAGGTGGAGCTGAAGCTTCCGCCCGGCGTGAAAGCCGTCCCCGCCATTCTCGATGCCACCGTCGAGGCGGAGAGTCGTCGTCGTTTTCCCGTGCAGTTAACCATCGACCGTCAGACCGTCGCGGCCGGTGTGCTGATTATACCCTTTGACATTACGCTTGATGGTAAACATCACGGTGAGCTTTTCGATTTCATTATCCGAACCAGCGAATAGGAATTTTCTTTAGTTGGCTGTGGTCTGGTTCCTCTTCCTCCTTCAGTTTGCCGTCCGCTTGACCCTTATTCGACAAATCCTTGAGGTAACTAGCACTTATGTCTTTCTTCTCAACCACTAGTTTGTATCACTCAACCTCAATCATCTGCCTGTTGTGAGCTTGGATACTTCCAATCGATTGATTGCCGCTACGGTCGACCTCAAGGATCAGGTGAATGAGCTCAACTTTGGTTCGCCCACCGAGTACGTTTACAATCCATTGGATTATGCTTGGCCCGCCCATGAACAGTATTTGCGAATGGCCACCGCCACCCCGACGAAAATTGTGTTTCTGGGCATGAATCCCGGCCCGTTTGGAATGGTTCAGACCGGGGTTCCCTTTGGTGAAGTTGCCGCGGTTAAGGACTGGATCGGAATCAATGCGCCGATTGGTAAACCGCCCAAAGAGCACCCGAAGCGACCGGTTGATGGTTTGGCTTGTTCACGTAGCGAAGTGAGTGGTCGTCGCTTGTGGGGTCTCTTCGCTGAACGTTTCAGCTCGGCTTCCGTCTTC
>JAAZXX010000811.1 GCA_014239995.1 Verrucomicrobiia bacterium | reverse complement strand
TTCAGTAAACTGATACAATCAAGGTAGTTCCCAATGTTACGCGTTACCTCTCGGAGCCTTGGACAAGGGGGCTCTTCTGCTTTGAAGAATGAGGAATAAACCTTTGCTTGGGCTGCCTTTCCAATTTCAGGACCGCGCGTGCACTGCTTCTCCAGAGTGTTTCTAACTTTTCAAGTCGCCTCCCCGTTGCATTGTGCGTCTTTTTGGTCTACGTTTCGACAACAGGCGATCGAACGTCAGCAATTCATGCTATTTCTCCAAGCAGCGTCCTTGCCCAGATCGGTCCCACTACATTGACAGCCCTAAAATTTTACCAAATGATTTCAACAATGAGACAAACCCTATGGTTGCTGACACTTTCATGCACCGTTGGTGTCCACCCCATGTTCGGCCAAGAGAGTGCTTCCATCCGTATTGCCCCACTGGGTGAAACCGTGGCATTGGAAATCGAGACCCCGTTCGAGGATCAATACGTCCTGGAAACGCAGGCGCGTCTGGCAACAGGTGAACGCTGGGCGCCCCTGATGCAGTTCAGGGGAAATACGGACGGATCGCGCCGATTTGTGGACCCCATCTGCGGTGATAAGGATGCAAAGTTCTTTCGCTTGAGGCGTTTGCTGGATGCCCCTCCGCGTGAGGTCAGTAATTTCCGCCTGCTGGATCTGGAGGGAAACGCCCACGAATTGTATTATCACTGGCCTGCCAAGGGAGTCATCCTCCTTCTTGCCGGTGCAGAGCCTCAAAATATCCTCACATGGAGCCAGTCGCTGAGGGATATCCAGACCAGGTTTGGTGAAGATGAACTTCTGGTCTGGCCCATTCTCCTTTCCTCCCTGGATGAACGGGACGATCTTCAGGCTAGCCTTTCAAACCTGCCCGCCTCCATGCCCATACTCCAGGACACATCGCATGCAGTGACGCGGACTCTATCCACGGGCGAAGGTCCTGAGGCTGTGCTCATTGACCCTGAAAACTGGTCCATCGCCTATCGCGGTCCCGTGGAACTAGTTGTGGAGACAGGGTCATCAACCGAGGCCTGGGCACCCTTGGCTGAAGCAGTCAGTGAGCTCATGAGTGGAAAGCGTCCTGCGGTATCTCGCCTGGCTCCGCTGGGTGAGTCGCTTGGATTACTTGAAGTGAAGGCTGCTTCCTACACCGAAACAGTTGCCCCCCTCCTGCAGCAGCACTGTTTTCCTTGCCACACCCCGGGTAACATCGCTCCATGGGCCATGACCAGCCATGGGGTCATCGAGGAGTTTTCTGGGTTGATCAAGTCTGCCGTGTTGGCCGGCGAGATGCCCCCATGGCATGCAGATCCCAAATACAGTGCGTTCAGTAACAGCAAGTCCATGTCCTCGGAAGAAGTGAGCCTGCTGGTGGATTGGATTGATCGAGGCGCACCTCGAGGCGAGGGCCCTGATCCACTCGAGTCGGATCCTCTGCCAGAGCGTTCAGATTGGCCACTTGGCCAGCCGGATGCGATCATTACAATCGATTCCCAGACCGTACCTGCCCAGGGCAGCGTGGATTACCGGTATTTGTTTGCCGAAAGCCCTTTCCCAAATGATGTCTGGCTGAAAGCAGCTGCCGTCAAGCCCGGTAACCGGTCTGTCGTGCATCATTGTCTGGTTTTCAAGGGCAACTTTCTGGAGTTGCTGGCCATGCGGGGAGGACTTTCGGGTTTCTTCACGGGTTATGTACCTGGCATGGAACCCGCTGAATTCCCTGAAGGAACGGGTAAACGTCTCAAAAAGCGTGACATCCTCCTCTTACAGATGCACTACACTGTCAACGGACGAGTTGCTACAGACAGGACCCAAGTTGGGCTTTATCTTGCTGATGCACCTCCAGAAAAGGAGCTCATTACCAGTTCCGCCTATGATGTCGATCTGCGTATTCCTCCCCGAACGCGGGATGTGCACGTCAAGGCCGTTCAGCGATTTCCCAATGATTCCAC
>JAAZXX010000810.1 GCA_014239995.1 Verrucomicrobiia bacterium | reverse complement strand
GAGCCAGTCAGCTTTGCTCCTTCGACCAAGGTGATTACACCGCTGAAAAAATCTGTAGGGTCTACCGAAACAAGAATCACTCCATCTCGATATCCTTGCTTCATGGCTTGCCAGTTATTGACCACCATCTCTGGGAGTCGCTCCATATCACCCGAAAAGTGACTGAATGAGCTATCGGCGGTTTGTCGTCTAACAAATGGGTTGATTGTAACTTGCATTGTTTTGTCTCCTTACATACTGATATAACTGGTGTAGAAATAATATTCAAATACTTCTGGGCAAAAGATTTACTTTCTTTCTTCCGGCTCACCACAATTGATACATTCATCGTGCATAGGGTCTTCGCGGTCTTCATATAGGCAATTTGACCCGTCCAGCATAACGCCGCATCTCCATGAACCTTCCACTAGAGGGCCATCATAACCTTTGTATAGCCAGCTTTCCGCCTCTGCCTCAATCTTATTCAGGGCATCGCCCATCCGAATCTGGCCAAGCCGAGGATAATAAGCCTTATCCCGAGGAGCCTCATCTCCATCCCCTAATCGACGACGAATAGACAATTCTGCAACAAAGCTCGCAAGTGCGTTTGCACCTACAAAATGAAAGTCTCGCAAATCAACAGGCTCGCCAAGCTCCGCCTCGACCTTGGCCAGCACCGCAGCAAATAGAGTCTCCACCTCATTATTACATCGAGAGGTAACATCCTCCCAAGCATCATTATCTTCAAACAATCGTTTAGCCATCTCAAATCCCCTTGTTACACCACTATATAACCGATGAAGAAAATAATCTCATATACGCACACGGGCAATAGATTTACATCAAGCCCTGTTCCACTCGTAGTTTGCGAGAGTCCGAAGCCCCTCGGCTCCATCATACTCCGTCACAATAAATGGTGTTCCCTCCGGCAGCCAAATAACTTCAAGCTGCTCGGCCCCGCCCGTATACACGTAATCATCGCCAATAAGCTCCATAACCAAGCTTTCTAGCTTTTCATCCCAAACTTGTGCATCCACACAGGTTTCGGCTGGATTCTCCAAAATGAACTCCACAATATCCTTGTGGAACAAAAGAATAGCCGAATGTTCTCGGTTCCAGGTAGACCACCCGGCCCCGAAGCCCTGACTGATAAGAACGGCAACCTCAAAGGATTCACCGTCATCCCCCGCTTCCCGCCTTACTTTTGGGACGCCATCGGAGTTTTCGACTGTAATGCTTGCTGACTCTTTCATTTCATCCTCACGAAAATATCAAAAAATAATACTGCATCCGGCAGGGATAAACCCTGGGTTCTTGTCAAAAAGTTGACACAGTATAATCCGCCTGACCCCTCATCCAGTTCTTTCAGATAGGCTATAAACTCCTCAACCTCCATTATTCCTCACACTTTCCACGGCAAGCCGTTCGGTTCTTTTCTTTTCGGGCATCGCCATGACTGCCTGAGCCTTGCCCCCGAAGAATCATTCCGAGGACTACCACGTTGCGAGTCTTGATACCTGACCCCTCGCCTCGCATGGCGGCTCGCCGCTCACGCTTTTTGCGCCTTGCGTTCCTGCGCCTATTCTTTGGTGATGTTTTAGCCATGACAGTCCTCCTTTCAAAGCTATATAACCGATGTAGAAAATAAATAGAAAAATACTTATGTAAAACTTTTGCCCGTGCGTATGTAACATTGGTATGGATCTTGCAACTGCAAAAAGCGTGCCTTGCAAGAATCATGCCAACTTACTTGTAAACCTATTGCCCGCGATTGAATCAAATTGATTCAATCCGAAGGTAAGCGCCTGCGCTTATGCGTCTACAACACAATGGACAGCCGAGAGGATAGCGATAACGGGAGAGGTAAAAACCAGAAGCCAAACCCCAAACCAAACAAGCCCTACCATCAGGTTACCACTTATCAGGTGTCCAAGTCCCGGCAGCAAAAGTGATGCCAGCCCCAAAAATACCTTATTCATATCCCCAC
>JAAZXX010000080.1 GCA_014239995.1 Verrucomicrobiia bacterium | reverse complement strand
CTGGGACAAGGATCCTCCTTCATATCGGCGGTGGGCAAACCCCAGATAGGCCAGGTCAACACCGGAGGAACCCTCCAATTACCATTTATCACTTGGGGAGGTGACGTGGCAACCTTTCATGCCAACGGAGGACTCCAGACTGCCGCCGGGTCTCTTTTTGACAAACAGGGACTGAAGTTCAATATGAAGCCTGGGGATGATTTTGCACAACAGATCAGGGATTACCTCTCTGGCAAGTCTCCTTTCCTGCGCGGCACTTTCCGCATGATGGGCCTGGCCTCGGAGATCATCGGCAAGGATCCACGCACCAAAGGCGTGGTGATCATGCAGATGACCTGGTCAGCAGGGGATCACCTTGTGGCTCGATCCGGTTTAAAGACCCTCTCCGACCTCAAGGGGAAAACCATTGTCATCCAGCAAGGAGGCCCCCACATCGGCATGCTCGACGACATCCTCAAGACCGCTCAACTCCAGTGGTCTGACATCAAGATCATCTGGGCAAAGGACCTGACTGGGACGTCGGATTCACCGGCCGAAATACTGAGGTCCAACCCCAATGTCAGCGCCTGTTTTGCCATCACACCCGACATGCTCGGCTTGTGCGGAGGTCTTGAAAATACAGGCAGCGGCGCCGAAGGCACCGTCCAGGGAGCCCATGTATTGGTTTCCACCGCAGAACTTTCCCGATCCATCGCCGATGTTTACGTTTGCCGCAAGGACTTCTACGATGCCAATACAGAACTCGTCACCAAGTTTGTTGCCGGATACCTCAGGGGCTGCGAGGAATTGGTCGACATGAAACGGCAATATGAGGCAGGTGGATCCTCCAAGTATGAAGGAATCCTCAAAATGACTCAGGACATCTATGGAACGGAAGTTGTCCCCGTCCTGGAAGAGGCACACGGACTGATCTCGGACTGCAGTTTTGCGATGTATCCGGGTAATGTAACTTTCTTTACACAGGATTCTAACCTGACGGGGTTCGAAAATTTTCAGGAATCTGCATTGGAACTGGCTGTCAATCAAGGTTATGCAAAGGAAAAAATGGGGTTATTCCCAAGCGGTTTAAACTATAAATCGGAGACTTTCCTCAAATACCTTTCAAAAACCACGGTCGAGCGCAAGGAGCGTTTCCGAGCGGAGGCCGTTCGTGAGGAAATCGAGATGCTGAGTGCCGGAGGTGAGCTCGATGACAAGACCATCCTGAGTTTTACAATCAATTTTCAGCCTAATCAGACAGAGTTCAGCGCGCTGCAGTATGGAGCTGAATTTCAACGCGTCATGGAATCATCCCAGCGTTTCGGGAATGCAGTGATAGCTATCCGCGGGCATGCCGACCCTACCAAGACGTTACTGGACCTGGTCAAGGCAGGCATACAAAAGGGTATTCTCAAACGGTCCGGATCCCGTGGTAACTACGCCTATTCCCTGCAAGGCCGCTCCATGGACTTGGAAGCTACCAAGTCACTTGTCAAGCTGATCGAGGCGGGCTCGTTTGATGGGGCGCAGGAACACAACCCCCGTGAAACCATGCAGGCGGCGCTCAACCTGTCACGCAAACGTGCCGAGCAGGTATTGGACGCCATCAGCACCTACGCTTCTGAAAAGGGGGTCAAGATGGATGCCAGCCAGATTCAACCCGTAGGCGTGGGGATTCGAGAACCGTTCATTGCCAAACCCAGCAACTTGAATGAAGCGAAACAGAACATGCGCGTGGAATTTCGAATTGTCCGCGTACCTGCAGAGGCCACCAACGCCTCGGATTTTGATTTCTAAACCCTCATCATACCTGATGAGATAGATATAATCCTCAGGAACCCCGTGCGACTGAAATCTCCACAATGAGATATCCAGGGGGCTTCTGAGAAGACACGTATAGGAAGACATGAATACAATCCTGATGAGATCTTTCCTTCTTGGAAGCATCCTGACATGCCTGTTGGCCACCCACCATGGGCTGGCACAGTCCCCCGTCGACAATGTGGTGATCGTGCTGGACGCTTCGGGTTCCATGAAACAGCACATGCCCGGGTCTACCCAAACCAAGATGGCAGCAGCCAAGGATGCCCTCATCGAAGTGCTCGGCAATATCCCACAGTCCACACACGTCGGCCTGCTGGTATTCAGTGCTGCCAATGTCAACGACGACTGGGTGATTCCTCTGGGTCCTCGAGACGACCAGACCCTGATGTCGGTTATTCAGTCCATCGAACCACATCGAGGCACGCCCCTCGGTGAATACATCAAGGTAGGGGCAGACCGTTTACTGGAAGAACGTGCAAGCCGATTCGGCTATGGCACTTACAGGCTACTGATCGTCACCGATGGCGAGGCGAATGACTCTGATCTCGTAGAGGATTACACCCCGCTCGTGTTGGCCAGGGGATTGCGTGTCGACGTCATCGGCGTGGCCATGAGCCGAGATCACACCCTTGCCAACAAGGTCCATACATACCGAAGAGCCAATGACGCCGCCTCACTGAAGCAAGCGATTGCCGAGGTGTTTGCCGAAGTCGGCGGCGGCAAGGAAACCGTTGCCCAGGAAGATGCCTTCGAACTTCTGGCTCCCATTCCAATGCAAATGGCAGCTGCAGCCATCGACGCACTTTCGAATTCAGGGAACCAGCCGATCGCTGGAAAAAATGCTTCCACAAGCACTCTCACCCATCAGCCAGCGGCGCCTGGCTCGTCCCAAACACAAGGCCAAAAAGCGAGCAAAGGCAAAGCAGGCTCGCCCTTCAGCCTTCTTTTCCTCATCGTGGCGGTTTTGGCGGTGCTGGTCTTTGCGAAATTCCTGAAATGAGTGATCGCAAGCAAAAGGGATGCCTGATCGCAGCGGTGGCTTGGTGCATTATTTTCCTGATACTGGGTATCAGTTATAAATACTTGGTAGCACCCTACTTCAATCTCCGCTTGACTGAAGAAACCGGCTCCACGAGCCGTTACGAACACGAGCTCACGGTGGCGATCGATTCATTCAGCGGTTATGCCGTGTTGCGGTCCCCTTTCCTGAAGGACTGGCTGTCCGAGCGACAGATCAAGCTGAACCTTGTGGATGACGGTGCCAACTATGCTAAACGACTGGATGCAATGGGCGATGGGACAACCCAGCTAGCCGTCTTTACCATAGACTCCTACCTCACTGCAGGTATCCGGGCAGGCACTTTTCCGGGATCCATTGTCCTTGTGCTGGACGAAACCCAGGGAGGCGATGCGCTCGTCGCACACGAGTCTTCCTTTCAGTCCATCCAGGAACTCAACAAGGACTCCACCCGACTGGTGCTGACCCCGGATTCCCCAAGCGAGTTCCTGGCGCGCGTCATCCTGGCACATTTCAATCTACCACGTCTCTCCGAGGATTGGCTCGAGCCAAAAGACGGTTCAAGCGAGGTGCTGAAGGCATTAAAACGTTCCGGTGCAAAGGATCAGAAAGCCTTCGTACTCTGGCAACCACAGGTAGCCCAAGCCTTGAAAGAGAAGGGTTTCCACGTCCTTCTGGACAGTTCCCAGCTCAAGGGATACATCGTGGACGTGCTGGTTGCCGAACGTAGCTTTCTCAAGGAAAATCCGGACTTGGTACAAACCTTTACTGAAGGCTACTTTCGCGCGCTCTTTCATCACCAAAAAAGCACGGACGGAATGAAGGACCTTGTCGCCGAGGATGCCAAGCGCACCAGCTCTGAGCAATTGGATTCCCCTTTGGCCCAGGCGGTCGTGGAAGGTATTCAGTGGAAAAACACCATCGACAACTATGCTCACTTTGGACTCGCTGACGGTAATCACACAGACACACACCCGCACATTGAGGACATGATCTCGAGTATCGTCGAAGTCCTGTTGAAGACGAAGAGCATTTCATCCGAGCCTCTTGATGGGCAATACCACACGCTCTTTTATGACAGAGTGTTGGCCACATTGAAATCAGCTCAGTTTCATCCTGGTCAGGAACTGAGCCTCATTCAAGGCATGCAAGGGAACGCCGAATCCCTCACCACTTCAGGGGACAAAAAGGTTCAACCTTTAAGTGACGCCCAATGGCAAACCCTGATTCCAGTGGGTGAACTACAGGTGAGGGCCATCGGCTTTGTCCGCGGATCTTCCAATGTCAGTCGCTCGAGTGAACGTGAAATCCTGGCGCTGGCAAAGCGACTCAAGTCCTTCCCCAATTTCTACCTGAAGGTCATTGGTCAAACACGAGCAGAGGGCAATGCTGCAGCCAACCAGAAACTGGCCAATGAACGTGCTGGAGCGGTAGCAGACTTGCTGAAGAAAAACAATTTGAAGGACTGGCGTATTCGCACCGAGGCCCTCCCCTCCAAAAACCAGAACGGTCAGTTTCAGTCGGTTATCTTCCAAGTGGGTCAACTACCATACTGACGATGTGCCTCCACAACCATGCTCTTCTGCCTACTGGTGGTATGATTCACAAGATGTGCACGTGGCACTTTTCACCACCGACTCCTTGTGATAGAATACACGTGCTCATGAAGGAAGGCCTCATCAAAAAGGGGGAACGCCCCGAGAAACAGGACGAGCAAGGGGTGATTCGCAAACGAGTCTTGCTGGCCTTGGCCTCGAACCCACTGGTTATGGGGCCGACGCTGCTGGGATTCACAAGTATGGTGGCTAGCTGGGCCTTTAACCTAAAGCCGACCGCATTGTTCCTTTTTGGAGGCATTGCTGGGATACTGATTGGAGGCGGCAGCTTTATATCCAAATTGTTATTATCTGGAAAAAGCACCGCCCAGCGGGTGATGGAAGACCTGGACAGGGAACATCATGAGCTGAGGAAGCACGAACTGGACGATCTCGAGCAGATCCTCATTCAATCCGACAAGGATCCCAGACCAGAGGAGGCTCTGCGCGACCTCCGGGCCTTGGTACGCACATTCGAGGGCTTGGAAAAGGAAAACAGCTCAGCCCAGTGGAGTGTCATGATGGACGTTCGTCTCCAGGTTGAATCCCTGTTTGCACATTGTGTCCAACTGATTGAAAAGACGCATCAGCTCTGGCTGACTTCGCAACAATTCAGCACGCAAGCCGCCAAGCAACCTGTCATGGATCAGCGTGAAGAGATCATTGGCGAGGTTCAATGCTGTGTCCGACAACTCAGTCACTCGCTGGTCGCACTCCAGAAAATGGGGCACGTGAAGACCTCGACGGAGGAACTCCATCAGATGCGCCAGGAGCTCGACACCAGTCTGCAGGTCGCACGCAAAGTGGAAGACCGAATGCAAAACTGGTCCAAGGCAGCCGCCCATCAGAAATCAAAAAAAATAAGATAACCGCAAATATACAAAAGGAAACGCATGTTTAAGGCAATAACAAGGTGGTTTAAGGCCGTGGGCTATCTGCTGACCGGTCAACTTGATGCAGCCCGCAGGGTGATTGATACCAATCCGCATGTCATCAAGGCCAAATACGATGAAATCGTGCGGGACAAGATATCCCGCATTCACCAATACAAGCAGGCAGTGGCAGGGCTCATTGCACAGGAGGAGAAGAAAATCTCGAAGATAAAGGCCCTGACGGATCAGGTTGCCAATCTGGAACGACTGAAAGCAGGTGCCCTTGCCAAGGCCAAGCAGACCGTCGAAAAACTCAGTAGTTCAGGCATCTCTCAGGACAAAATCCATGCCGACGAGGATTACAAGCGATGCCTCGCGGCGTTCAATGACTTCTCCTCCACCCTGAGTGAAAAACAAGAACGCATCACCGAGCTTGAAAAAGATATTGGTGGTTACCAGAAAACCATCAGTGATCACAAGGTTCAACTGCAACAACTGCTTCGCGAGGTAGAAAAGGTCAAATCGGAGGCAGCTGACACCGTGGCCGACGTCATTACTGCCAAACAGGAAAAAGAACTGGCCGAGACCTTCGCGGGCATTGCCCAGGATGGTTCTGCAGAGGAACTGCAGAACCTGCGTGACATGCGTCAGGAACTCAAGGCCGAGGCAAAAATCACCAAGGAACTGGCAGGAACCGATACCAAGGCACAGGAAGCCGAGTTTATGGAGTATGCCAGGACCAATCAATCCACCTCGGAATTCGATCAGCTCATAGGCCTTGCCGCCGAAGTTGAAACCAAACCAAAGGAAACGGGATCCTCCGAAAAAAAGGACACCTCTCTACCCGAATAATCATTTCCTCGACATTAGTAACAAACAATCAATCCACGATTCTTATGAAGTCAAAAAAACAATTATCTACAAAATTTTCGTTAGCGCTCGCCACTCTTTGTATCCTGCTTGGAACCTCGGCTTGTGGGCCTTCAGCCTCACCTGAAACAAGCACAACCGAATCCAGCGGTGACAATTCAACAGAAGAAAGCACCGACAACTCCGCATCACAGGAAGCACCACAGGCAAGCAGTAACGAACCGTTCCCCACCTTATCTCTTGCCTGGAGTGAATATCCCTCATGGAGTACGTTCGGCGTAGCCCACGTTGAAAAATTGATCAACGGCAAAGCTGGTGAACTGGGAACTATCGAGGAAAAGTGGAAAGTGGATATCGTGTTGCATGAGGCAGACTACGATACCTGCATCACCATGTATGGTGCAGGCAAGGTGGATGCTGCATGCCTGACAAACATGGACGCATTGAATCCTTCCCTATCCAGGGCCTCGACCATGATCCTCCCTACCTCGACAAGTCACGGAGCAGATGCGTGCATCGTCGTCGACTCCATCAACAGCATTCAGGAATTGAAGGGTAAAAAAGTGTATGGGCTGGAGAAAACAGTCTCTGAATACTGCTTTGTTCGACACCTTGAAAACAAGGGGGAAAAAGAAAAAGACCATGGATTCAGTAATATGGATCCTGCCGCCGCCGCCGCTGCCATGCAGCAGAAGCAAGCAGGTATAGAAGCCATCATGGTCTGGAATCCCTTTGTGATCGAGACTCTCTCCAAACGCTCGGATGTCAAGGTGTTGTTTGATTCAACCCAGATTCCGGGCGAAATCATTGATGGCGTGATCATGGCACAAGGGGCACTGGAGAAGGAGGGCGGCGAGGCCTTTGCATGCGCTATCATTGAGGCCTTCTACACCATTGCCAACCGCATGAACGCAGCGGAAAGCCGTGATGCCACACTGACTGCCCTTGGTGAAAAATTCTCAAATCTTGATCTTGCGGCAATGAACAAAGTGGTCCAGCAGACCAAGTTTTTAACCTCCCCTGGTGCTGCTATCGCCATGTTCAACGGTATCGAGTTGCCACAAATCATGGATCGCGTGGTGAGTTTCTGCGTGGACCACGAGATCACGGGACGCAGCCCATCGTTAAGCTATGGCAAGCCCAAGGACGGGGACACAGCGGAACTGAGATTCGACACGACCTTCATCGCGCGTGTCGCAAATCAACCCTAAGAAAGGCGCCGTCTTCAGCGACTAGAGTGCGGTCAAATACTTAAGTAATTCAATGATCTGAGTGCTTGTAAGCGTGTCCAGCAATCCTTCTGGCATCATGGATTGCTTGGTTTCTCGGCGCGCAGTAATTTCAGCCTTGTCCAGCTGACGGGTGTCGGTCAACGTGCGAATGACCACACCCGTCTCGTTTTCCTCGAGAAGCAATCCTGAAAGAATATCGCCCCCGGCACCCTGCACTTCGATGACCTGATAGGGCTGTCCAATGACCGCTTGCGGATCAATAATGCTCTCAAGGAAATACCTGCTGCCGCTGGTTCCGGAGCCCTCCAGGCTGGGGCCAATGGGAGCCAACTGCCCCTGTGACTGATGACAAGGACCACATAAAAGCTGGAAGTGTTTTCTTCCTTCATCGGCATCATATGCCCAGAGAGGAGCCTGTGCGTAGATTTTCTGAAGGGCTTCGATACGTGCCAACCTCGTTCCATGACTCGGAAGCGCCTGCCCCCATATTTTTTCAATACCCTGATCCACGGGAAGAGATCGCAGGTCCTGCATTTGTCGCAGATAGAATGCCGTCAACTGCCCTGCATCCACCTTGCCCTCGATCACCGCGTCCAATAACGGTAAGGCCAGTGATGAACGTGACGTCAAGGTATCAAAAGCAACCCGCTTATCCTGCCCCGACCACTGGTCCAGTCGCTCCAGGAGAGTTCGGGCGAGATGGGGTGCATCCAGATGAGCCAGAAGCTGCATGGCGCGCTGCCGAAAAACGGGCTCATCAAGCAATGCCATGTAAAGGGGCACTGCAGTGGTATCACGGAACCTTCCAAGGATATCCATTGCGTGGAATCGTTCTTCGTCGTCCTGCGCTGTATCGGCCAGCACGACGCGCATCCGGGGTAAAACACTGGGGTCTCCAAAAACCCCGGCCAGCCTTTCAGCAGCACGACGCACACGTGGTTCCCTGCTCTGGTAGAGTGAGGGCGACACCCGGTTCCAGCGACGGGGCATGGGCACACGAGCGGCACCCCGCAAGGCAAGGGCCATGGCCAGGGTCGCCGAAGCGCGTTTCGAATCCCCTGCCCCACTGAGGTAATCCATGACCCTGTCCAATCCCTCACCCTGAAGCTTGGCAGCGTACCAGAGCATTTGGGACTTGAGGTCAGGCAACATGGGAGTCTCATCCTCGATCAGTTGAAAGGCACGTTCCAGATCCTCGGGCATGCGGGATGCCAGGGAAAACCAAACCATGGAAGGAAGGAAGGGATCCTCCGCGTCCTCAACATGTGTCGCAAGGAACTCCAGGCACTTCCACGCGTCTTGGGCAGGCCATCGCATGGTCGAGGAAGCCAGGCGAAGGCGGACGACGGGGGAAGGATCTTCCCGGCTCATGATCAGCAAGTGCCCCATGACCGTGGCCGGCACCTGCCCGGCCTCGGAAACAAGTTCCACGGCCCAGGCGCGGACATACTCGGAGGGATCTTCCAGGTAATGCAGCCAGTCCCGCTCAGTAATGCCCCCCACGGCATGCAAGGTCCAGAGGGCCCTGAGACGCCGATTGGCATTTCCATGCTGACGGGACATGTTGCGCAACACGTCCAAGGCTTCGGCAGCAATAACCCCCACTGCGGCACGCTCCTGGAGCACGCGGCGGGAAACACGCGCATACCAGGCGTTCTGGTGAAGGTGCATCCAGGCGAGCTGACGATCCGTCTTCCGGGTCAGGTCCACCAGCACAGGCTGATATCCCTCGAGCGGGGTCACACGATAAATGCGACCGGTGGCCCGATCCCATCGCTCCGAGTCTGGATGGTGACAATGTTGTGTGTCATACCAATCGTTGATGTAGACGGCACCATCAGGACCATATTTCAGATCAACGGCAACATACCCGGGATCATCGCAGTAGAGAAAATCTCTTCCCGAATGCATGGTGTGATAGGTAGAGCCCGCGGGCTGATTCACCTGCACATTCATTTGGTGTCCGTGGAGGTTATGGGTAAACAACTGGTGCCGATATTCCTTTGGCCAAAGGTCCGCCTGGTAAATCATGGTTCCCACATGGGAATGGCCGCCATAGATACGACGGGACCCCGGCGCTCCAGCCCCCCCTTCCCCATGCCCGTAACGGGCGGAGGCCAGCAGGAAACTCCGATAAAAGGATTCTTCCTCCGGAGGATGGGGTTCAATAAAATTCGCATGATGTGTATTGGACTGGTTCCAGTAATGTCCACCACGCACCACATGCGTGGTGGCGCCCTGGCCCCAAAAACTACGGCAATGGGTCATGAACCACTGCCCATGTTGATCATAATCCAGCCCCCATGGATTGCTGCCCCCATGGGCATAGACTTCAAATTGATGCTTAAGGGGATGATAACGCCAGACACCGGCCCGCATTTCAATCCGCTCCTCGACCGGAGTTTCCGGCGGACCGATTTGGGCGTGATTGAAGATACCCTGCAAACCGTAAAGCCATCCATCGGGCCCCCAGGTCAAGTTGTTGAGTGTCTCGTGAGTATCCTGAAAACCAAAACCCTCAAGCATGACCTGGGCAGGACCGTCGGGATGATCATCTCGATCCTTGTCGGGGATAAAGAGCAATTCGGGAGCCGCTCCCACCCAGACTCCCCCAAAGCCGACCTCCAGCCCGCTGACCAGGTTGAGTCCATCGGCAAAGACCTGCCGGCGTTCAAAGGAACCATCGCCGTCATAATCCTCAAGGATGAGGATTCTGTCTTTGCCTGCACCTTTTGCGCGTTTTTCAGGATAACTCATTGCCTCGGCAACCCAGAGCCTTCCAAGGGCATCAAAGGTCATGGCAATGGGTTGCTTTACGTGGGGTTCCATGGCGATGAGATCGGCCTTGAACCCCGCAGGAAGATACAGGTCTTGAAGGGTCGCACAACGGTTCCCGTCCTCACTGGGATTCGCTTTAAGATGTTTGAGGACCCCCACGCTCTGCACGCGCTCGGGCATGGAATCAGCGGCATGGAGCATGCCCAGCATCAAGGCCATACAGAAGCACATCATCCTGATCAACATGCC
>JAAZXX010000809.1 GCA_014239995.1 Verrucomicrobiia bacterium | reverse complement strand
CTTTATTCCGTCAACAAGGATGGGTTTTCCCGGACAGGCGGCTGGGATTTCATGCAAGGTGCCACAAGCGGCCAACGACAGGGAAATGCACGGCTTGTCCGACGATTTCTGACAGAGGACACCATCCATGCGACATGGCAGGAAAAGAAAAACGGCACCTACGAGGATTCAGGGAATTCCTACATTCTTCACCGAGTCAAGAAAGAGTCCACTGACGAAGAGACCGAAACAACGGCCTTGAAATCCCGCAACTATCAGGACCGAGCCGCTGAGGCGCAGAGATTCAATGGCTTCGTCAAACAGGATTTCAAAATCGTCTCCCCGGAGAACGAAGCCCCTTACCTCGCTGCAGAAGCGATGTGGAAAACCTTGCATGAACAACGGATGCAGAAGGGAGCTCTCCACTATTGGCACGTGGCAAAAATCAACAACGCCAAACCGGGTGAACCCAACTACGTGACAACACAGGTATATGGCTCAATGGAGGATCTCCAGAACGGAGCTGCCTGGGATACACTGGACTATTCACATGTTGGCGGCCGAGAGGCCCTCGGCCAGATGACCTGGCCGTACGTCACATCAGCAGGCAGTGACACCTATCAGGCTGTGGATCAATACTGGTCCTCCACCAAGGACGGATCGGAGGTAGGCCAGCTTAATTACGGATACATGACCCCGATCGAAGGAAAAGAGCAGGCGTATGTCCACGCCGAGCGGCATGTTGCAAAACCCTTTTGGTCCCTGGTTGAATCCATGGATCCAAGTTTTCACGGTTGGGGCATGCATCGACTTGTCAGCACCACCCGAAAAGACAAGACACATGGCTACATCACCATTCATTTCAAGAACAAGGATCTGCTTCCATCGCAAGCAGCCTGGGACAAGCACGTGAACTCAGGCATCCAGATGCTCAATGCGGAGCATGTTTCATGGGATACCTTGCGTCACATGGAAGATGGCATGCAGACGGAAGTGGTCCTGAGGGTGTCGATGGATCATCACCCAGTTCGGAACGAATGGGCAAAACTCCAGGGTAATTGGAGGCATACCCACGAGGATGGAAGCTACCGCATCAAGCGCATCAGCCCTCACACCGAGCAACTTGAAGTATACGATGCCGAGGGTCGCTTGACCATGCAGGCCGTGGTGCCGATGAAGATTGAGATCAAAGGTGGCTTGAATCACTTTTACGCACTGCATCCCCAAGGGACCTACCATTCCATTTACAAGATCTTGGATGGCAAATGGTATGAGCAAATGAGAGGGATCTGGCGTGATGGCGGAGGCAGGCCGGATGCCTTCCTGGTCTATGAAAAATTCTAGTTGAGAATAATCCCCATCAGGCGCACGGAAGACTCCGTGCGCCTTTTTTTCGCACGTCCCATCGATACTCTCCGGGGAACCAGGTTTGCAACCTTCAGATACCCTCCGGGCATGCCCCGTCTGGTCACTCGCTTGGAGACAGAGCTTTATTCCCTCTTTCCAGCGAAGGACCTTGTTCTCCAAAATATCAGTGAAGAGAAGACTCATGGACCCTGTATCCCTGGGAAATCTTTCAGCAAGCTCAAACCCTCTGCCAATGATTTACAGCTCAGTCGAGCAAGCAATCAGTTTCTATCCACGCAGGAGCCTATCTCGACCGATATTTCGATCATTTTCAGGTTCGTTGATCCATGCAGCAAGGACTGAAAAGACACACAAAAGACTCATGGATGGCGTGTTTTTTCGGCTTGCCAAAGAAATCTAAGTCATGGAGAGTGCGAGAGTTCCCAAACAACACCGTAAACCAAATAGTGTTTTACCATGAAACATATCCTACTTGCCTACACCACATGCCTGGCCGTTATCCTCCATCCTCCATCCACCATTTTTGCCGCGGAGGTCCCCATCCAAGACGGGCTCGTAGCCCAATGGGACTTCGACGAAGAGACGGGCTTGACCGCTTCAGATAGCATCGGCGGTCTCG
>JAAZXX010000808.1 GCA_014239995.1 Verrucomicrobiia bacterium | reverse complement strand
AGACCCGATGGCATGGGGGAGACCTTGGAGAGTTCGATGTTTTTGACGTTTTTGCGGTCTACGTTCGTTCTCTGGTTTGGATTGGTGAGATCGGTATTCAATGTGACCGTATCGCGATTAAGATTCACCACGATACCTGAAATGACTTCATCATCCTCCAAGGTGACGAGGATCGGGGCGAATTGGTCGCTGATAACCTTGCTTGGATGAAGGATATGATCGAGGAGATCCCGGGGGCTGAAGCGTCCACCGGCACCTGTCAGGTCAGGACCGTTCATGCCTCCGGCATTCCCGAAGCGGTGGCAGGCAAAACAGGCAGCTGCAGAGAATAATTTTCGCCCGTTTTCATAATGACGCCCCTTCAGACTGCGCTCCGTAATATCTCCAAGTGTTTCCAGGTTCCACTCAGTAGGGACACGATTTGCAAACATGCCACCGACATTTTCAAAGACACTTTTTCTTGTTGGTTCCCTGGCGATCAAGGCAGCATGAAGGCTCTTTTCGTTCTCTGAAAAGCTAGCCAGGCTATCCTGTCGAATGAATTCGATGAATCGGTCAAAACTGGCTCCACCTCGATAATTTGCTGCTTTTAAGAACCACTCAAGCTGTTGTCTTCTTAGATCAGGTGTCCAGCCTTTCTTCAGAAAGCGCAGGCTTCGTGCATACTGCATCTGTGGTTCCTGACTTTCAGCGGATGCAATGAGGTCCATTCCTTTGCGCGCGGTGGAGGGTGCCTGCAAATAGGCTAGTGTTTCGCAGAGAAGCCAGTTGAGCTCGAATGTTTCCGCGGGAAATGCTGGATCAAGCTTGTCGATGATGGATCCGTGATAGTCTTCGGCATTGGCATCGAACCGTATCAAGGTGATCTGAAGAAGCCGGACGTAGGCCAGTTTTTCCCTCTCGGTAAGGTTCTGGAAATCAAGTTCGAGAAGGGACTCGATGATACGTGGACCCTGACTGTTGTCCGCACTTCCTTCCTCGGAGCGATGACTGGGGCTAACGCCACTCACGCGGGCTAAGGCAAGCAGGGCGGTAATCCGACGCCCGGAGACGGGTTCCTTTGTTGCCCTCGAGGCCCATGCAGTCAAAGGTTGATGCTCGAGAACAACCCTGGCAGCTGCGCGAATAAAACGATCATCGTGGTTTAAGTGCGGCCATGCTGCCTCTACGGCACCTGCATCCTGTTTGCCGTGAAAGCGTTCCAGGGAGTGTCTGAGTGAGCGAGCCGGATGGTTCCCGGCTTGCAATGATACCGGTGTCGTGTCCGCTTCCCCTTGATAGGTGACCCTGTAGAGGCCAGACTGAACGCGTCGGCCTCCGATGGCAAAGTACATGTGGCCGTCTTTGGGGTGAATAATCACGTCTGTCACTGGCAATGGTGCCCCGGTGATGAATTCCTCCTTGGTTCCTGAATAGCTTGCACCATCTGCCTCGAGGTGTACTGCGTAGATCTTGCCCCAGCTCCAGTCCAGCGCGTAAAAAGCCCGCTGGTAACGGTCAGGAAAACGGGCGCCATACCCAAAACGAGCACCGGTAGGCGAGCCCGGACCGATGTCCAGACTGGCAGGCAGGGTTTCGGCATAAAAATCCGGGTATTTACCTGCCCCATTGCGCCAGCCAAACTCGGCACCGCTGACCACATGGTTGATGCGCGTTGGGCGATACCATGGTGTGTTGAAATCATATTCCATGTCCGCGTCGTAAGTAAACAACTCCCCGTCCTCGTTGATTCCTGCCCCGTAGATATTGCGAAAACCGGAAGCAAATATTTCAAAGGTCCAATCCTTGCGTGACACACGGTAGACAATACCGCCGGGTGCGAGCACATGCCGGTTGTGACCACGTCCATCTGGCATGCGGGATAAGAGATGGTCGTCTCCCCAAACTTTGCGAACCGGGGAGGACTCCGAAGTGCCCTCTCTGTAGTCCGGAGAGATGATGGCGTTATTACCTGTGATGAGGTAAAA
>JAAZXX010000807.1 GCA_014239995.1 Verrucomicrobiia bacterium | reverse complement strand
GAAACTGATCCGGTCCATCGTGCTATCCAACACCTACCAACGCAGCTCCAGGATGAATCTAGCCAATTACCGGGTCGATCCCGACAACAAGCTGTTGTGGCGCGCCAACCCGCGCCCCTTGGACGCCGAGGCCCTGCGCGATACCATCCTCACCGCCGGTGGCGGGCTGGACCTCAAGCGCCCCTACGGATCGCAGGTTTCCGCATTCGGGGACAATCGAGTCGGTCTTTCATTCAACCAGGACCGGATGACGACCGAGGTGCGCTATCGATCAGTCTACCTGCCCATTTTGCGGGACGACCTGCCCGAGGCCTTGGGGCTCTTTGACTTCGCGGACCCAAGCGTCTCCAAGCCGAAACGCGAATCGACTAACGTCCCATCGCAAGCGCTTTACCTGATGAACAGCAAATGGGTCCTGACTGAGGCAGCTGAGATGGCAAAGGACCTGGTCAAGCGTTTCCCCGATCAAGAATCACGCATCAAGCAGGCCTTTCTTCGGATCTACAGCCGCCCAGCGGTCGCTACCGACCTCGCGGTCGCAAAAGGCTTTTTCAGTCGATTCAAGCCGGTGGTTCAAAAGGTGGAAGAGGAGAGACAATTCAGACGATCCCGAGGTCGTTTTCAGAGCGGACCCGGCCAAAGGCAACGCCCCCGACAGGGACAATTCCAGCGACCAGGGCAAGGACAGCGCCCCGGGCAAGGTCAATTCCAACGGCCCGGGCGGATGGACGGAGCGGGTGGCAGGCGACGGAGCATGAGAGGCCCGCAGCGAACTCCAACCATTCCCACCATGACTGCGGAAGAACAATCGCTCGCCATGTTCTGCCAGGGCTTGATGGCCAGCGCCGAGTTCCGACTACTGAACTAACAATTTCTGGAATCATCATGAAACAGCTTATTCATCGTCGCGAAGCCCTTCACACCATAGCCGGCAGCTTTGGCTCGATCGCGTTTGCGGCCCTCGCCACCGAGCAGGCCTGGGCGGAGTCCAAGCAAAATCCCCTAGCCGCCAAGCAACCCCATTTCAAGCCGCGGGCCAAGCACGTCATCTTCCTCTCGATGCGGGGAGCGCCATCCAACGTCGACACCTTTGATTACAAGCCCCGGCTAAACGCCGACAACGGCAAGCAGGGCAAATATGGCCCGCCCCTGCTGGGGTCTCCCTGGAAGTTCGCCAAGCAGGGCGCCAGTGGGCTATGGATCTCCAGCCTGTTTCCCCACTTGGGCAAACATGCGGATGATCTCTGCTTGTTGCGCGGCATGCAATGTGACCAGCCCAACCACAGCCAAGCCACCATGCAGACCCACACCGGAAGCTTTCAGTTCGTGCGTCCGTCCATGGGGGCCTGGACGCTTTACGGGCTCGGCACCAAGAACTCCGACCTGCCCGGGTTCATCGTGATGGGCGACACCTCGAGCCCGATCAACTTCGGCAGCTCCTTCCTGCCTGCCATTTACCAAGGAACCAAGGTCGGCGGATCCGCTCGCAGCCGGCGTGGAGGCTCCGGCGAGGACGCAGGGTTCCCCAACGTAAAGAATCCGCTGCTGGATCCGACTTCGCAGCGCGTCCAACTCGACTTGGTGCAGCAGTTGAACCGGAACAAGCTTCGTCGGGACGGGCACCAACCCCAGGTGGAAGGAGTGATCCAGTCCTTCGAGCTCGCTTTCAGGATGCAATCCACGATGCCCAAACTGCTGGACCAGTCGCAGGAATCAGAGGAGACCAAAAAGCTCTACGGCATCGGTGAGGACGCCACCGACGCGTTCGGTAAACAATGCCTGCATGCCCGCCGGATGGTGGAATCCGGGGTGCGCTTCGTGGAATTGACCAACGGATCATGGGATCACCATAGAAACCTGCGGGAAGGCATGGAAACCCAATGCGCCCAAATCGACAAACCCATTGCTGGCCTCTTGAAGGATCTCAAGCACCGCGACCTGTTGAAGGACACCCTCGTCATCTGGGCCGGCGAATTCGGAAGGAC
>JAAZXX010000806.1 GCA_014239995.1 Verrucomicrobiia bacterium | reverse complement strand
CTAGTGAATGGAAGTATTTTGTAGGTGATTGATTAATGTGTGCACCAGTATCTCAGTTGGTTAGAGCGCCGGTCTCCAAAACCGGGTGTCGTGGGTTCGAATCCCTCCTACCCTGCCACTTCCAGCCCGGATACAGGCATTACCAGATAAGAATCATGAAAGTAGGCAAATATCTTGGTGAGGTGAAGACCGAGCTGCAAAAAGCCACCTGGCCATGGGTTCCCAAGGACAAGGGCGAGAAAGGCTTTAAGCGTTTCAAGGAGCTTACCGATTCAACCGTGGTTGTCTTTATCGCCATGATGTTGCTTGGGGCGTTCGTCAGCCTTTGGGATTTAATCCTGTTTAACATCATCGAGCTCTTTACCAGGATTGGCTAGACCAGCGGCAAACAGATGATGCCCTGACTTTTCAGGGATTTCCAAATATCCACAATTTCTCCTTAAGGGAATTACCCAATTATTACTAAACGATGGCTCTGACAACTCCAGCACCCAGCGAACAATGGTATGTTGTGCATGTGTTGTCCGGCCAGGAGAACAAGGTCTGTGACAATATCAATCGCCGCGTTGACTCAGAGGAGATGGGGGATGTGGTTTTTAAGGTTCTGGTGCCGACTGAGCGTGTCTCGGAGGTGAAGAAAGGCAAGCGGTCTGAAACCAAGCGCAAGTTTTTCCCCGGTTACATTATTGCCAACATGCACCTTCTCGACGAAGACGGCGGCTTGGTGGACCGCACTTGGTATTTTATCCAGGAGACGCATGGCGTCATTGGCTTTGCCGGAACGAAATCCAAGCCTATTCCGATGCGCCTCCGTGAGGTCGAGAGCATGCTGGGACAGATCAAGGAACGCTCCGAGAGTGTTAAGCCAAAAATTGACTACGAGGTGGGCGAAACCATTAAGGTTTCCGACGGACCGTTCCAGAGTCAACCGGGCGTGATTGAAGAAATTGACAATGATAAAGGCAAGTTGCTGGTCTCGGTGACTGTTTTTGGACGTCCAACTCCTGTTGAACTGGAATACTGGCAGGTTGAAAAAGAAGCCTGAATTTTGATTTTTAACCTTTAATCTTTCTCGGCACACCATGGCAAAAGAAATTACCGGAACCCTAAAGCTGCAGATCCCGGCAGGGCAGGCGAATCCTTCGCCGCCCGTGGGTCCTGCTCTCGGACAGGCAGGACTGAATATCATGGAGTTCTGTAAGGATTTTAATGCCAGGACGCAGGGGCAGGCAGGCGACATTCTCCCGGTTGTCATCACTGTCTACAAGGACAAGAGCTTCAGCTTTATCTGTAAGCAGCCACCGGCATCGGCATTGCTGAAAAAGGCAGCAAAAATCGCCTCGGGTTCAGGGGAGCCCCACAAGGAAAAGGTTGCCACGATTACCAAGGCCCAGTTGATGGAGATAGTAAAGATCAAGAAACCCGACCTGAATGCACGGGATGACGAGGCGGCCGCCCGGATTATTGCCGGGAGTGCGCGCCAGATGGGCATTGAGATCGATGGCATGTAGGCCCAAAAGGAACAGAGAATCACGACAAAACACCAATCAGCAGGAGGGTAGTTAAAAGCCCGCCGGAACTGCGACAATCAAAATGGCAGAAAAGAGAAGCAAGCGATACCGAAAGGCAGCGGAGATGATTGAGGAGGGGAAAAGTTATTCCCTTTCTGATGCCGTTGGCATCCTCAAGAAATTTCCTCCTGCCAAGTATGACGAGACGGTTACCGTGTCCATAAGGCTTGGTGTAGACCCGAAGCAGTCTGACCAGATGGTGCGGGGGACCTGCCCCTTGCCGCATGGTTCCGGTAAAGAGGTCAGGGTACTGGTTTTTGCCCAGGGTGAGGCGGCCAATGCCGCGAAGAAAGCCGGAGCTGAATATGTCGGCTATGACGACATGTTGAAAAAGGTCCAAGATGGTTTCCATGATTTTGATGTGGCGGTCGCCACCCCTGAGGCCATGGCCGAAGTCCGTAAACTTGGTCGTTTTC
>JAAZXX010000805.1 GCA_014239995.1 Verrucomicrobiia bacterium | reverse complement strand
GAATCCTTTTTTGAAGGTATCCTTGCTGCTGCCAGAACTACGAATCAGCTCCATAATAAAGATTCCGACATGATGAACCTGGTCATTTTGCTTTGAAATGGTCCCTGTGGCTTGCTGGCTTTGTCCACAGTCAGCTGATCCGGAGAATTCAAAGACCCCACCCATTCTGTCCGTGCCCCCCATCACGGTCTCCTGGAATCCAGGACCTCCAAGAGAGGTTACATGACCGTTCATCCCATGCATGATGAGGTCTTACGGTTTTTCAAAGACTCTCTGACGCTCAAAAAGCATCTTTAAAAAACGGCAGGTTGATAAACTTGCAATAACCCGACATCACCTCCTATTTTAGAAGCACCAGGCAGGCTTATGGCGGAGGAAATTTTTGACGTGGTGAATGAGCAGGACGAGGTCATCGACCGGCGCCCGCGCAGCGAGGTGCACTCAAGGGACCTCCTGCACCGTGCAGTGCACGTGCTGGTGTTTCATTCCAACGGGAACCTTTTTCTTCAGAAGCGCTCCATGCTCAAGGACTGCTTTCCTGGCACTTGGGATTCCTCTGCCTCGGGTCATCTCGATACCGGGGAATCCTACGATGCCTGCGCCTTGCGCGAGCTTGGTGAGGAATTGGGATGCCAACCCGATCAGCCCCTGGAAAAGCTATTCAAGATGGATGCTCAGCTGGAAACAGGGTGGGAATTCGTCTGGATTTATCAGGTCCGTCACGATGGACCCTTCAAGCTCCAGCCCGAGGAAATCGAATGTGGCGACTGGTTCACCATGGAACACATCCAGGAATGGCTGCGTGATCGACCCGAGGATTTTGCCAGTGCCTTCCGTGCACTCTGGAAGCGCTACCTTGCGTGGGAAACCAGTCGCCCCCAACCCCAGAATCGATCATGAGCCACGTTCTGGGTATCGACCTTGGTGGCACGCGTATCAAGTACCTGGCAAGCACTCCAAATGGCGAGGTGCTGGTTAAAAAGGCAGTGGACTTCGACCCATCACAATCTCTCGATTGGCGCAACAGGATTCAGGATATTGCAAACAAACTACCGGGCCAATACGACATCCCCTCCTTCGAGCGCATCGGAATTTCAGCCCCGGGACTGGCTGCACAGGATGCACGCTCCATTCGCCACATGCCCGGGCGACTCAAGGGCCTGGAGGGACTGGACTGGACAGACGCCCTCGGCACAAAACTACCCGTGCAAGTCATGAACGATGCCCAGGCGGCCCTGATGGGGGAAGTATGGAAAGGTGCTGCCCAGGGACTCTCCAATGTGCTCATGATCACGCTGGGTACCGGGGTGGGCGGTGCCGCCATGGTCGATGGTCAACTACTGAGAGGCCACATCGGAAGAGCGGGACATCTCGGGCATATCAGCCTGGACGTGGACGGCCCCCCGGACATCTGCCGCACCCCGGGCAGCCTGGAGACAGCCATCGGCAATTGTTCCATCAAGGAACGGACCAAGGGGCGCTTTACCTCCACGCATGACCTGGTCAAGGCAGGTCTCCAGGGAGATACCGAGGCACTGCATATCTGGCATCGATCCGTTCGACATCTCGCTGCAGGGTTGGTCTCCCTGATCAATGTGCTGGATCCGGAAGCCATCCTGCTGGGTGGCGGCATTGCTGAATCAGGCCGGGCACTGCTGGATCCGCTCCAGCGAGAACTGGACCGGATGGAGTGGATCATTCAGGAGCATCGGGTCGCCATTATCAGCGCATCGCTGGGTGAGTTTGCGGGTGCCTATGGCGCGGCATGCATGGCTTCCGCAGACGTATAAGCCCGTGTTCCGCCGCGACAACGGCTTCAAGGCCTTTCCGGGAGAGGGTGTGCAACAGCATAATGAGGGTATCTTTCAACCACAGAGCGCCATTCCAATTCAGCATGGTCATACCTGCCGGCGCGCCATAAATACTCTACCAGCGCCAAGCGGACGCGTGTGGCATGCGGCATCAGGTCCCTGGCTTTTTCGGCAAACCC
>JAAZXX010000804.1 GCA_014239995.1 Verrucomicrobiia bacterium | reverse complement strand
GGATAAGGTTCGCCTGCATTGTAACCTTTCATCGTGGACTTGTAATGTCGAAATCAATACTTTCTCTGCTTCGGCCCCCGGCATTAAAAGAAGGTGATGTTGTGGGTGTGGTGGCTCCCGCTGGTCCAGTGGACAAGGAACAGTTGCAAGCCGGGTTGGAAGTGATCTGTAAAATGGGGTTCAAGCCTTTGTTGGGCAAACACATCCATGCTCGTTCTGGTTTTTTGGCTGGGTCGGATAAGGATCGAGCTCAAGACTTTATGGATATGCTCCGCAACCCTGAGGTTCGGGCCATTTTTTGCGCTCGCGGAGGATATGGTGCTAATCGCATTCTCTCTCTCTTGAAGCCCAATGAGATAAGGGCTCATCCCAAAATTGTAGTCGGGTCCAGCGATATCACTTTGCTTCTACATTTCCTGGTGCAAAAATGCGGGCTGATCGCGTTTCATGGCCCCATGGTAGCCGGAAGCTTTGGTCGGACTGAGATGAAAAAGTCGCGCCGACAATTTAAGGCATTGTTGACGGGTGATAGCAAGAGTAAGGTTTTTCACGCTCCCCAGGCGAAGGTGTTTTCCAAAGGGGTGGCGCATGGTAAGATTACTGGCGGTTGTTTGACTTTGTTGTGCCGTTAATTAAGCACCCCCTATGAAATTAACACCAAAAATAGAATTTTGTTGATAGAAGACGTCAACGAGCCGTTGTACCGAATAGATGGAATGTTGTGGCAATTAAAAAATGCGGGGATGTTCAAAGGTGTGCGTGGGATAATTTTTGGGGAGATGATCAATTGCCGTCCGCAACACAAAGAGACAATTGAAGATATTCTTTCTGAGCTTTTCCCGAATCCAAAATTCCCAATTTTGAATCACTGCCCGATAGGCCATGGCAAAGAAGTCTGGACCCTTCCTTTAGAGACATCAGCGACTCTGGATAGTAAATCTAAAACCCTGGAGCTGAAAAACTGCGGGGTCAAGTAGGTTGTCCGGGTCTGATCATCACGCCTTTGGATTGCAGGTAAGTCTTAGTTTCCTGAATAGTGAATTCCTTGAAATGGAAAATGGAAGCGGCCAGCACGGCTGAGGCTTTGCCTTTTACAATGCCTTCATATAAGTGCTCAAGGGTTCCTGCTCCGCCAGAAGCGATGACGGGAATGGTGACCGATTCTGAAACGGTTTTGTTGAGTTCGATATCGTACCCGACTTTGGTGCCATCGCGGTCCATGCTGGTGAGCAAAATTTCTCCTGCACCATAAGTGTCCATTTTCTGCGCCCACCTTTGAACATGGATCCCAGTCCGGTTTCTTCCTCCATGTGTATAGACCTCCCAGGCGGAGGTTGAATCGGATTTCTCCAATAATAATTCTGGATGTTCGGATGCCCATTCAGGGGGTGTATATGATGATGTGGTAGATTGCACTGCTTTGGCATCGATTGCGACGACAATACACTGGCTGCCAAAACGTTTTGCTGCACGTTGCACAAAATCAGGGTCCTTAACGGCGGCTGTATTGATGGCGACTTTATCGGCGCCGGCTTTCAGAAGATTTCGAATGTCATCTAGAGTGCGTACCCCTCCACCAACAGTCAAAGGCATGAAAACCTTTTCGGCAGTGCGGGCGACCACATCGAGAATAATGTCGCGTTTTTCGTGTGAGGCGGTGATATCCAGAAAGGTGAGTTCGTCAGCACCTTCTATTTCGTAAGCTGAAGCGACTTCGACCGGGTCGCCAGCGTCGCGGAGATTGACGAAATTGACCCCCTTGACCACGCGGCCATCCTTAACATCCAAACAGGGTATGATGCGTTTAGCTAGCATGAAGAATATCTTGTGCTTCCTTAAAGGGAAAGGCTTTATCGTAAAGGGCTTTGCCTATGATCACACCTTCCACTCCATACGACTCCAGCTTGGATAGATTTTCTAGGTCTTCAAGGCAGCTCACTCCTCCGGATGCGATCACCGGCAATTGAGTAGACTCAGCAAAATTTCTAATAC
>JAAZXX010000803.1 GCA_014239995.1 Verrucomicrobiia bacterium | reverse complement strand
ACACCCTGCTCGTTCCACTGGTCCAGCTTGATGGCGAAGGCGTTGTCGCCTGCAACCGCTGTTGAGGCACCGGCCTTGATGGCGGTGAAGTGAAACTCGTAACTGGCATCACCTTCAAGTGCACCAAAGTCCACCACCGTAGGGGCGCTGAGCGCTCCATCAGATGAGGCAACAAGCATCGCAGGTCCTGCAGGTTCTTCCGGTTCTGGGGGAGCCACATAGGGTGGCACCGTGCCCGCGCGATAGGCAGCAAGACCACCGTTATCAGTATCATTGAGCAGAACCTTGTCACCGTCTGCATTCACGGTGAACAATTCCAGGCTGGCGCCGCCATTCTGACTGAAGTAAACGATGCGTGCAGGATAGATACCTGCCGCGCGCACATCCATCAGGAAGGTGGTATCGCTGGAACCGCGTCCACCATTGTGGCGCCCGGCGACCATGACATCGGGATGACCCACATGACCGATCTCCAGTTCAAACCCGTCATCACTATTCACACCCATGGTGACCATTCCTTCAGGGAATTCGATGAAGGTCAGGATCTCGACAGCAATGCCATCGTAGCTGCCGAAGTTCCCTGGAATGCCCGGCATGTAGTTGTCTTGCTCAAAGTTGCCAAGATCAGCATCATTCACGCCGTTGAGGTTGATAGGGCCGGGGATTTCAAAGGCCACCAGGTGACCTACATCCTTGCCGGCTGCCAATGCAGGTCCCTTGTCATCCTTGTAGGCATCATTGCCCAGCGTGCTGCCGTCAATGTCCTTGGGGGCCTCGGCAAGGATCTTCTCAACCTCGGCGATCTGGTTGCCATGATCGAACAAGTCGCTTTGCCAGACATGGTAAACGAAACCTGGTTTGGAGGTGTCCACGTCGGTGGCGATCATGGGGGTTCTCAGGAGACCGAAGGAGGGCGAGTTAATGGTGCCCGTGTCGGTTATCAGGTTGCCCTCCGTATCCATGATCTCAATCAGGTAGCTGAGCGCCGAGTTGGGCTCAAAGGTGCTCGTGGTGTAGGTGAAGTCAGTGGCATCGACGTTCTTGTCACTTGCGTTGAGTTCCACCTGGGTGCCGTTGATGACCAGCTTGGCTGATGCGGCATCGACCACAGAGTCGCCCTTGTCACTGGCGCGGAAGCTGAAGGAATTAATACTCACGTTGATGGCTGAAAGGAACATGAGATCTCCGCTGCCACCACCGATACCCAAGGTCACCAAGGCGGTTTCAGATGGGGTTTTTCCGAAAACGATCGAATGTGCACCCAGACCACCCCAGCCCCTTTGACCGGGGGTTTCCTTGTCACCATCATTGATGGCCATGCCCAGACCAAACTGAGTTCCCAATTCCAGGGAACCTAGTCCGAGGGTTGCCTTGGGAAGCTTGATTTCGTAGGTCGTACGCTTGGTTTCTGTATTGCGCTTGACGACGGCTTCGGTAAGGGCATCCCCCATGTCGGGTGCCGGAGCTTCGTGGTTGACGATCACATCACCCAGTTCCTCCTCGGTGCCACCCAGGGCGTAGTTGTAAAGGGCCACGCGTTCGTCCTGGTTGCTGTTGGCGATCATCAGCTGAATCGAATCACCGTTCCATGCGCTGTTGGCGGCGTTTTCATGGTATTCATCAGTGACCACGAATCCGAAGTAGATATTATCGGCATCATAACCAATCTGCACTGCAGAGGTCTGATCGTCTGGTCCGGTCCATGTGCCACCACTGTATTCCTCAAAGAGTACCAGGTCGCCATCGCGCTTGCTACCCTTGGGAATCGAAAAACGAGGATCCGAGAGGACGGGAATGCCACTCCAATCATCGAGTTCACCGTCGAGGACAATCTCCCCTGGAACTGGATTGGCGGTGTAATATTCCTTGCCCGGCTCGATGTCGTTGGAGGTTGCCAGGGTGACCAGGGCGGTCTCACCAGGCGTTTTTCCGAAGACGATCGAGTGTGCACCCAGACCACCCCAGCCCTTTTGACCGGGAGTGTCCTTGTCG
>JAAZXX010000802.1 GCA_014239995.1 Verrucomicrobiia bacterium | reverse complement strand
AAACCTCTCATGGGGCTCACCAAAAAATGCAAACAATGCTTTCGGAGATAGCGGTCACCAAAGCTTATTGTCGAAAGTGTTTTTTTTCATCGAGTGATCCATATCTGGATCATGGAGCCCTGCCTGCCACGCCATGTATGAAGTGCAACGTGGCGATCTGATTCCCTTACTGATTCATGTCTGTTTGAAGCGGGGAAAGGTTCCCATGAGGGTGATCTTGCTTTTAATGGATCTTTTGAGACAATACATGACCTTATCCATAGTTTAGAGACGCATGCTTCCAGGTGACTTGATTCGACCACCATGGTTCAAGAAACCTCAGGTGGGTGTTCGAGCCGTGGAGTTGTGGGAGCTTGTTTGAGTCACGATTAAAAACAAATATCGCTTATGTTTTCGTCTCGCTCTTTACGGTCGTATTGGACTTTACTTGTCCTTTTCATGGTGGTTCTGTTTCAAGTCGATCACTCTGCTCATGCTCAAGAACCTCGCTCCTTGTTTGTGGAGGGATACCCCGGAGAGGTCGGTTATGTGCCTGGGGAAACGTTGAACTTACATGTGTCCACCTCGGCTTCAGTTTTTACGGCGGAAATTATCCGGCTTGGAGGAGAGGATAAAAAGGTGTGGGCTCGGGAAGTTACCCAGGGACAGGCATGCACTGTGCAGGAAAATGCCTCTTCCCATGGTTGTGATTGGCCCGTTGCCTTGGAAATGCCTATCCCGTTTGACATGCAAAGCGTTTATTGCGAAGTGCGGTTTCGTGTGAGTGAACGAGGTGGTAAATATGTTCAGCCTAACCTGAGGCAAGCAGAAGCGACTTGCTTTTTCATTGTGCGATCCGCTCTGCCGGGAAGGGACACAAGCATATTGCTGCAACTTTCAACCAACACCTACAATGTTTACAATAACTGGGGAGGCGAAAGTCTTTATGCTTTTCATGGGGCAGGGGGGCAACCAGGGACATGTTGCAGACCATTGCCGGCATTCCCCGTTGGTATAAGAAAGATGCCGATTTGATCGCCTGCTTGTCACAGGCAAAATAGAACTACTGTCATGAACAAAAAAAATAGAGGGAACGCATTCAACCAAAAGAAGAGTCTGGTTAATCGTCGCGATCTCCTCAAAGGCGCAGCCGTAGTTGGCTTGGTTGTCATTGGCTTTCTTTACACTGCAGTTTCTACCTTGCTCGCCGCTGATCTGGAGAAGGTTTCTCTAGCTCCACATGTGTTCCGTCTGCCAATGGGCTATACCGTCAAGTTGGTGGCGACTCCTCCGCTGATCCAGCGACCGGTTCACATGTATTTCGATGAGGAAGGCGCTCTCTTCGTCACGGACAGTTCCGGTGACAGTCGGAAGGCGCCGGTTCAAGTTAAGACTCCGAGTCACCGCATCCTTCGCCTGGAAGATCATGATGGAGATGGCGTGTTTGATCACTCAACCGTCTTTGCTGAAGAGGGCCCTTTTCCAGAGGGAATCCTTGTTTACAAGGGAGAAGTTTATGTGGCTGCACCGCCGCACATCTGGAAGTTCACCGACAAGGACGGCGATCACGTGGCGGACGAGCGGGTATCCTGGTTCAACGGTGGAACGGTTGATGGCTGCGGGAATGACCTGCATGGTCCGTACTTGGGACCGGACGGTTGGTTCTACTGGACCAAGGGCGGCTTTCAGGAGCAATCCCTGCGCCTTGGCAATGGTCAGCGGCACATGGGAAGAGCGGCTCACATCTTTCGCGCCAAACCCGATGGCAGTGGACTCGAAGTCGTCATTACCGGCGGTATGAACAATCCGGTGGGTATTGCTTTCAGCGCATCGGGAGAGCGCTTTCTCAGCGGGACCTTTTTTGATCTTTCCAAGCCCGGCAGGCGGGACGGCATTCTTCATGCAGTTTATGGGGGGATGTACGGCAGGGAAAACGAGCATGTTCTGGCTCGGCATCCTCACACTGGAGGCTTGCTGCCTATCCTGGCACAGACGGGACCGTCGGCTCCCTCAGGCGTC
>JAAZXX010000801.1 GCA_014239995.1 Verrucomicrobiia bacterium | reverse complement strand
CCTGCGGAGCCTCAAGGCACCAGCCCCTGGCATCATCGCAACTTGAGTGATCACCTGCACCTTACACCCGCCATGAGTGATCCCTGCGCCGTCATGGTCAACGGCGTCCCGCATGTGGTGTACATTGACCAGCAATCACGGCCACATGAACTTTGGTTCGACCGCACATGGCACCACCACCCCCTCCCCTCCACGCCACGCCCTGGTGGCGCTATCGGCATCTTTGCATCTCCTGGATCCATTCATGTCACTTACCCCACCATGTATGGAGTTCCCTGCGAACAGACACTTGTCCTGAATGATGCCTCGGCGAACCAACGCCCATGGAGACATCGCCTTATCCAGAGAATTCCATGCGAAGGAACGCCCCTTCGGCTGCAATTGAACGGGGCTTGGCGTCTCATCTTTCGCCCAGCGGAGCGCTGGCCTGGTAACGAACCCTTTATCTTTCACTGGAATAATGCCACGAGGACCGGGTATCGGGAGTACCGTGGCACGCGTCTGGGGCTGATCGGGGCAAGAAGTCAAAACCAGCGTTTTGATCATCTGGAATCCATTGGGCATCCGGACCTCCCCGCCAGGGGAAACCCGACGCTCCTGCACGACACCCAACGCAACCGTCATTACATCGCCTATCGTGATGCTGAAGGACATATTCAGGAGGCAAGCTGGACGGACCCAAAAACCTCAAACCTGGAGCCAGGCAGCGAGAGCAAGGGCTGGAAACTCAGCGATATCACCCAGCTCGCGGGTTCCCCCCCTGCTTCAGGAGAACCTGCGGGAAACCTGATGAAATCTTCCGACCAGCGTTATTACCTGTATCGTGGCAACGACGGCAAGCTGCATCGAATACATTTCCATGGGACCTGGACGCATATCGTCATCCCAGCGGTCAAGATGGCTACAGAGGTTCCCTGAGCCCCCACCATCCAAGCCACAGGACACCCCCAGAGCAAACCCTCTGGAGCTATCCAAGCACATGGCTTGAGGTGTTCAACACGCGTCCTTCCCACACATACGACTTGGCAAAGGGGTTGCAAGCTTACAACCCCTTTGCCATAGTGAAGTGTGCACTTCCTCTACCTGCTTTTATGTCTGGCAGTAACACCCGTCATGGTGATTGCTGCAACGAACCCTGAGAACATCACCCTTTGCCAGGGGCATTATCATTCTGAGGCTGAAGCCGTGGCACAGTTGCATCGGATGGCCGCCACCCACTCGAACATCGAAGAGTGGAAAACGCGGGCCTCTGCAGTGCGCCAGCAGATTTTATCCGGGGCAAAGCTTGAACCTTTACCAGAACGCTCACCACTGAATCCCATCATCCAACCCATGCGGCATTACAACGGCTACACGGTGCAGTCAGCCGCCTTTGAGGCACGGCCCGGTTTTTTTGTTTATGGAAGTCTCTATCGTCCAACGGGACGACCGGGCAAACGTGCCGCCATCCTTTGCCCCCACGGCCACGCGCGTAAAAGTAAGACATCTGCAGGAGGGCGCCTTCGAGCAGACCAACAGCAGCGCTGTGCAACGCTTGCACGGATGGGGGCTGTGGTTTTCTCTTATGACATGATCGGTTTCGGGGACTCTGAGCACCTGGGCTGGAACCATGGACACCCCCAGGCCCTTACTTTACAGACGTGGAGCAGTATCCGTGCCCTTGATTTCCTGGAATCCCTACCAGATGTCGATCCGAATCGCATGGGCGTGACCGGTTGCTCGGGCGGCGGGACGCAGGCATTCCTGCTGACCGCCCTGGATGATCGAGTGAGCGTCAGCGTACCTGTGGTCATGGTGTCAGCCCATTTCTTCGGGGGTTGCCACTGTGAGAGCGGCATGCCCATTCACAAGACCTCGAGGCTGGAGACAAACAATACCGAAATCGCAGCATTGACAGTCCCTCGCCCCCTGAAACTTATTTCCGTGGGAGGCGACTGGACAAAGAACACGCCCAAGGTGGAATATCCCTACGCCCAGTCTGTGTACAAGTATTTTGGCTCGCT
>JAAZXX010000800.1 GCA_014239995.1 Verrucomicrobiia bacterium | reverse complement strand
CACCCACCACCACCCTATCCTCCACAGTCAGGGAAGGATCAACAATGGCCGAATGCACCACATACGCTCGCATACCCTCGACTAACCAAGCTGGAGGGTCACACATCTTTTCAGGTGAAGGCCGGTTGACGATTTCGAGAAGAATCACGTGGATCAGGTGCTTGATCCAGGCGTCCTCCTCAATCTTTGGCTTCAATAAAACGCGGTATCCCCAACCGTCCGAATATCGCATGGGGATAGCGATGAAAGGCGCCTGAACGCCCTGCCGTGTACTAAGAGTGATACGGATCTTGTGACGCCAGGTGTCCCGCACTCCAAGTGCCTGTAACACGGCATCCTTGGTTTGCTCAGCAGTCAGTGCGATCAATTCCGGTGTCAATGCCACCATACCCTGACTTCTCTCAAGGGCATTGGGACGGGGGGTATAGGCAAAATCCTTCACCCATGAGACAAGGAACTGTCCACTGCGACTCTGCAGCGTTTCAGTAAGAGCCACATGGCTCAGAGCAAACCCCGCCATAAGTAGGATGGCGCGGAACATGGATACCAGGCATTGTCTGAATCTGTGATTGGACATAGCTCAGGGTCCTGTTACGCAGTATGGCCATATTGGCCAATCGGGTCATCAGGAACTTTTGGAATTGGATTTTTTACTCTTCTTGTCGCTTTTGGATTTACCTGTGTTGGCTGCAGAGGTTTTTTCCCCTTTCGCGCTGCCTTTGTCACTCTTGGCCCCGGCTTTGTCACTCTTGGCCCCGGCTTTATAGTTTTCGCTTCGATAATCAGTGATGTAAAATCCGCTCCCCTTGAAGATGAGTCCCGCACCGGATCCGATGGCCCTCCGCACCTTGCCCTTGCCCCACCGTTTCTTTGGACACACGTCCTTGGGACAGGAATCGAGGGCATCATCCTTCATTGACTGGAATTGCTCAAATTCCTGACCACATTTTTCGCATTGATAATCGTAAGTTGGCATAGTTCAAAAACAGTCCCCTCGACACATAAGTTCGGAAACTCCCTGGATCAGGACGCAGCCCGGTTCCATCAGGAGAAAACGGACATGCCTCAAAAACTTCAAGAAAATAACGTCTCATTTTACTTTGCAAGGCGATCGTATCCAAGTAGGGATGGATTCTTAAAGTGAACGAGGCATCCAAATTTAAAAAACAATTCTACAAACGATCCACTTTCGTGACCCATCTTCCCGTGGACTATCAGTATAGCCCCTCTCACGGATGGGCTTGTCAAATCCAACCGGGGATCTGGCGAATTGGGCTCACCAAGTTTGCAACACGCATGCTCGGTGAAATGGTAGACCTTGGTTTTGACACATGCAAGGGTGACGCCATCGAGCATGGAAAAATTTTAGGCTGGATGGAGGGATTCAAGGCTATTTCAGATCTTTATTCGCTTGTGGAAGGTAATCTTGAATCCATCAATCAAAAACTGGAAGGGGACATGAGCCAGATCTCAAAACAACCTTACACTGAAGGTTGGCTCTATGAGGCCAAGGGAGCCCTTGAGCAGCGCTGCATGAATGTCAATTCATATGCCGCACTCCTGGATGCAACTATCGACAAAATGCTTGAACAACAGGAACATGAGCCAGAATCTGAGGATACTCAATAAGCATCCTCAGAGGATGTTCTGATCTTGTCATGTGGCACCATCTAGTGCACATTACACTGTATGCATGACCCCCTGAAAGCCAAGCTGACCTGCATCCTGCTGGTAAGCATTTTATTCACAGGGCTCAGGGGCTCAACAGCAGAGGGGATTTTAAGGACCACTCCACCTGCTGCCAGCTCAACAAAACCAGGGCTTGTCTTGGAACAATGGCAAGTTTTCCCTGCATCCATTACCCTGAAACAGGGTTCCACGTGGCAAAGAATCCTCGCATCCAGCATTTCCAAGCAAGGTTTTTATGAGGACCATGGAGAGGTCATCCAAGTGGTCAGTCGCAACAAGGGTATCTTTAAGAAAATGGATACGCAATGGGTTGCCAT
>JAAZXX010000007.1 GCA_014239995.1 Verrucomicrobiia bacterium | reverse complement strand
GGACGACAAATATCAGTAAGATGATGTCTCCCCCCTCACCATCGAGATATATTTCACCTCACCATAAAAGGTTTCAATACCCTAAGGGAAAGATAGAGTGCCGATGCAATGAAGCGTTTTCAATCCGATCCAAGCATGCTATGGCTTTTGTGAACGATGGCATCCCTTGAAGTTGACAGGCCTTTGACTGGACGACAGGAGCTGGCAAGTGCATGCCGGGAGGCCATCGTCCGTGCACACAAAGCAGTTATCATGATGAAACACACCCAGAATACATCCTACTTTACCTTGAAACATGCCCTTCCGACCCTTGCTATCCTTGGGTTTGCATCCACCATCATGGCAGACTCCGGGCAACCTGAACCCGCACTGCCAGTCTTTAAAGATGGAGAAGCCCAGATCGTGGATCGTTTTAATGACCCCGACATGTGGATTCGACATGACCTTTGGGTGGAGACTGAGTTTGACTCCGACGGCAACGGAAAACCAGACAGGATGCATGTCGATATCACTCGGCCCCGCCAGACGGAAACCGAGGGACTTCAATTACCGGTTGTCTATGTCACCAGCCCTTATTTTGCGGGTACAGGCCCCAGCGGTACGGGGTATTTCTGGGATCCCAGGCACGAGGTAGGGGCGACCCCACCCGAGCGGAAGAAAACACCCCCCGTTAAACGACGCGGCGAACGCCCCATTATTTCCAAGGGACACGTCAAGACATGGGTCCCCCGTGGATATGTGGTTGCCCATTCTTCCTCACCCGGAACAGGCCTGTCTCAAGGATGTCCTACCGTGGGAGGAGACAATGAATCTCTGGCCCCCAAGGCCGTTGTCCAGTGGTTGACGGGTAAGGCAAAGGGTTTCACCACGCCAGATGGGAACGAAACGGTGGAGGCCTATTGGTCCACAGGCAAGGTGGGCATGACGGGCACCTCCTATAACGGCACCCTTCCCCTGGCGGCCGCCACGACGGGCGTTGATGGACTGATGGCCATCATCCCCATCGCTCCCAACACTTCTTACTATCACTATTATCGATCCAACGGACTGATCCGCCATCCCGGAGGCTATGTGGGGGAAGACATTGATTGCCTCTATGATTTCATCCACAGCGGGAGTCTTGAGAAAAGAGATTACTGCGACTGCAAGGTGCGCGACCAGGAGATGGCCGAAGGGTTCGATCGGGTCACCGGGGATTACAACGATTTCTGGGCAGGCAGGGACTACCTGAATGATCTTGCCCCCATGACTGCGGCCACGCTGATGGCCCATGCATTCAACGACTGGAATGTGCAGCCAGAACACAGTGTGCGCATCTACCAGGCCCTGAAGCAAAAAGGCCTTCCTGTTCAGGCATTTTTCCACCAGGGTGGGCATGGAGGCCCTCCACCCCTCAAGCAGATGAACCGTTGGTTCACGCGCTACCTGCACGGAGTTCAGAATGATGTTGAGAACGAGCCCAAGGCCTGGATTGTCCGCGAGGGGGATACCCGCGACCAACCTACCTCCTACTACGATTATCCTAACCCGGCCGCTGCGCCAGTCAGGTTTCACTTGAAACCGGGTGCGCCGGAACACGGAGGACTGCATCTTGACCCTGAAGCGAGTCAGGGAACGGAAACCTTGGTTGATAATTTTTCCTTCAGTGGCGACATGCTTGCGCAAGCCGAATGGACCGAACACCGACTGATCTATACCACCCAGAAACTGAATGAACCTGTCCACATTTCAGGCACGCCTGAAATCACCATACGCCTCTCCAGCAGCAAACCTGCAGCCAATGTATCGGTGTGGATGGTATCCCTTCCATGGGCCACGGGGAAAAACAAAAAAATCACCGACAACATCATCACCCGCGGCTGGGCGGATCCCCAGAATCACCGTTCACTCAGGGAAAGCGAACCCCTGGTTCCAGGTCATTTCTACGACTTGACCTTCCAACTGCAACCTGACGATCAGATCATCCCGAAAGGGCAGCAGATCGCCCTGATGATCTTTTCAAGTGATCGCGATTTCACCCTGCGGCCTGACCCAGGAACCCGCCTCACGGTGGATCTCGAGGGCACGACCCTTACCCTGCCACTTGTTGGGGGAATGGAGGCATTTCGAGCAGCCCTCCAGGACGCAGACAAGGACTGAGTTACCGAGGACTCCAGAATCTGTTCAGGCAAGTCGATAAAACTCTTCCCAACCCTTCCTGGGCGGAGCTCCCTTGAGCCACGCATTGGCCAGGGCATGGTTGGTGATCTGTCTGGTCTGCCTGTCGAAAAGAAGGCGGGTGTTGAATTTCTGCGCCAGCACCCCGAGACAAAATACCTGGCTCAGGGGAGCCGCCACCTCAAAGGGCGAAAGACATGCCTCCTTTCCCTGGCATGCCAGAAGGAAATTGGTGTAATGATTATTTGGATGCCGCGGAAATTCAAGCAGGTCCGGTGAAAGATCCGCTGCCTTTTCCTCGGGGACAATGGAGAGTGTGCTACCGTGAGAATGCCCCTTGAAGGTCAGGTCTTTCCCGTAAATCTCCTTGCCCGCTGGTAATTCCTGTGCAGGCATGACACGTCCGTGAAGCGGGGGAATATCCCGATCAATCTGGATGCCTCCATACCCCTCAGGCACCCGAGGATGATTATTTTTGCCGTCATACCAGGTCACCTTGACGGGGGGCAACTTGCCACGTTCGGGAAATTGGAATTCCAAGGTGGAAGCCTGAGGATAAAAAAGTGGATTGTGGCCTTCAATCCTGAGTGGCCGAATAACTTCTGGCAAACCCAGTTCCAGGAATTGATGGAAGCCATCCATGATGTGTGCCCCCCAGTCCCCCAGGGCACCCATGCCAAAATCATACCAGCAGCGCCATTGCCCACGCACGAAGTCACGGTGGTATGCGTGATGCTGGGCGGTCATCAACCAGGTGTCCCAATCCAGGGTCTCCGGCAGGGGCTGTCCCTTGGGGAAACGTGTAATGGAGGTATCCCATCCATGCCAACGCCTGCCGCCGTTCATGTGGGCGGTAATTTCGCGCACCTCGCGGATGATCCCCTTCTCCACCCAGGTCTTGAACTGGTAATAATTATCCTGACAGTGCCCCTGATTACCCATTTGCGTGGCAACCTTGTATTTCCTGGAGGCACGCATCAGTAGTTCGGATTCATGAAAGGTACGCGTCAGTGGCTTCTCCACATACACGTGTTTCCCCAGGGACATGGCCAGCATGGCAATCGGAAAATGGGAAAAATCAGGGGTACCGACCGTGACTGCATCAATGGATCCGCTCATCTTGTCGAACATCTCACGAAAATCCTGAAATCGGGGAAGCGTGGGCCACTGTTTCAGACTCTTCAGGGTGTGTTCCGCTCCCATGTCCACGTCACAAAACGCGACAATGTTCGCCAAACCGGTCTGGTGCATGGAGCGCAGGTCGCTGCCCCCCTGATTGCCGATGCCGCAGCATGCGAGGTTGACCCTCTCGCTGGGAACCCTCGAGGCCGCCCTCAGGAGACGACCGTCCCGATCCCGCACCTCCGATTGTGATCGCAGGACATGGCTTGGCAACACGCTGATGGTGGCCAGGGTGGAGACACCTTGCTTGAAAAACTTACGGCGAGGCAAGGCCTCGCCCTTTGCGGAGGGTATTTTGACAGGTGGTTTCTTCATGTGATTACCTTTTAAACAAATCAGAGACAGCCGGCTTGGTGACCTTTCCCATGGCATTTCGGGGCAGGGCATCTAAGACCAGGAGGCGTCTGGGCGTTTTATAAACCGAAAGCCGCTGGCGGCACCATTCTTGGAGGGAATCTAATTCAAAGGATGTCGGCTCGGTGACAACCACTGCGACGGCGACGATTTCTCCCCATGTGGCGTCCTCCAGGCCGATGACGGCACATTCACGGATATTAGGGTGTTCCAGGAGCACAGCCTCAATTTCCAGGGCGCTCAACTTGTAACCACCACTCTTGATAATATCCACCGAGAGACGTCCCATGATCCGATAATAGCCCCTCTCAAGCACGGCCATATCCCCGGTACGGAACCAACCATCCTGGAAGGCATCCTTCGTCAGTTCTGGCTGGTCCCAGTATTCACTGAAGACGGCCGGTCCTTGAACTTGAATCTCTCCAGGCAGGTTTTCCTCCGCGATAAGGTCCCCGGCTTCCCCCTGGAGGCGCAGACGGACTCCAGGCAGAGGCACTCCAACCGACCCGGGGCGCCGTTCACCTTGATACGGGTTTGAAAGAGCCATGCCTATCTCAGTCATTCCATACCGCTCCAACAGTCGTTGGCCCGTCAGTTGGCTCCATTGAGCATGAACACTTGCTGGCAAGGCTGCGGACCCTGAGACCATCAAACGCATGCGACCAAAAGCCTCCGTAAACAGGGAGCGCTCCGCCTCTTGCAGACCTTCAAGATAGTGGATCAATTTGACGTAAATGGTGGGAACCGCCATGAAGAGGGAGTAGGCATCCGCCCGGACACGATCCAGAATGGCAGCCATGTCGAATCTCGTGAAAGGTTCTATACTCGCCCCGCTCCACAGAGCACAGGACATGACATTGATGATGCCGTGAATGTGATGTAATGGCAGGAAGAGAGGGATACGATCCTCGGCAGACCACTCCCATGCCTTCACCAGGCCCTCGATCTGCGCTTGAATGTTGGCATGCGTGGTGACCACACCCTTGGGTTTGCTTGTGGTTCCACTGGTGTAAAGCATCATGGCACGGCGATTTGCATCGATCACAGGCCACTCCTCTCGCTGGGATGCATCTTCCGGGGGCATTTCGAAGACCTGGATACCAAGTCGCTGGCAAAGCGGGAGGATCCCCGGGAGGGTTTCGGTAGCGATCACCACTCCAGAAACAGAGGCATTGGACAAAGCATACTCCCATTCGGATTCGGTCGCCGAAAGGCAGAGTGGCACCACCACGCCTCCAGCCCTCCAGACACCCCATTGTGCGGCAGCATACTGGAAGCCTGGAGATATGAGCATGCCAATACGAGCCTCTTTCAGATCCATTGACTCGCCCAGGAGCATGTGGGCAAGCCGACCCGAGTGTTCCATAAGGTCTCGGTAGGTTCGCGTACCCTCCGACGAAACGAAGGCGGGCGCGGAGCCATGCACCACAGCGCGTTTGATGAGAGCAGGCATGTTCATGAGGATAGGTTCAGACAAGGGTTCGAATAAGGAAAAAGATTACCGAAGGCCCCAGCAGGCAGCCAACCCCCGTGTAGAAAGTTGCCGTCATGGCTCCATAGGGTACCAGTGCTGGATTGGTCGCAGCCAGGCCACCAGCGACCCCGCTGGTAGTTCCCATCAATCCGCCAAAAATCATGGCCGACCTCGGATTATCAAGGCCGATCCACCCGGCGACAAAGGGGGTGAGGGTCATGACCATGATCGATTTTACCAGGCCTGCTGCCACGCTCAATGCCATCACCTCCGGACTCGCCCCGAGGGCGCAGCCCGTGACGGGCCCAACGATATAGGTCGCCGCCCCTCCTCCGATCGTCGTCAGACTGACGGCATCCCGATAACCAAAGGCGTAGGCCACCGCGGCGCCTACAAAAAAGGAAACAAACACGCCTGCAAGCAACGAGAGTATCCCGCTCAGGCCCGCTTTACGAAAGGCATCCATGCGCACGCCGAATGCTGTTGCAACGATGGCAAGATCACGAAACATCGCGCCCCCCATCAAACCGATCCCTGAGAAAACAGACAGATCCGAGAGTCCCTTTTGACCTCCGGTGAGCATTCCCCCAAGATAGGCGAACCCAAGCCCCATCAGGATGGCGATGGCAGACCCATGCAGGCGTCCCCCTGCCAATCTTCCGGAAAGGGTATAGGAAAACCAAATGGTCAGGCCGATCACCGAGAAAGCCGTTACCAGACGGTATTTGACCAGCACCTCCTCAAGGATTTCAAGCAGGTCCATCATCTAGACATCCTTTTTATCAGATCCAACTGCCCCCACCCGACCAATCAATGGAACAAGTGCAAAACAGGCGACCACCGACAGCACCCCGGCCACGATGGCCACGGAGCCTCCCTTGAATGCAGTAAACACATTCTGACTTGCGGCCATGGCCACCACGACAGGGATATAGACGGCACTCCAGAAGCGAATACCACTTTCGGTGGGTGGTTTCATGCGGCCTGAGGCATAAAGGCGATCGGTTACAAGAATGAGCAAGAGCATGGCGATTCCTACACCACCAATATTGGCATTCACACCGACCATCACCCCCAGGAGACGACCCGTCAGGAGTCCCACCAGGAGGCAGGAGCAGAGAATACTTGTTCCGTATATGACCATTACCCTTAAAATTGATCCTCTTACCGAGACACTCGAGACACATGGAAAGTACCAGGGTAACAGGATCAATTTGTGACAGGGAGCCACTGGCGCGCAAGCATCAATTTATGTCGCCCTCTATACGTTTCCTTGCTGTGATCGCCCTCTTTCAGGATCTACCTGGCAAATTGTCTTTTTCACTATCACACCGACATTGGATACTCTTGGATAACGCAGTAGGTTTACGAATCGAGACATTTATTTTGGCCCCACGTTGGCTTTCCTGATCGGGTCCCTATCTTCAGGGGCCATGGGACATCACAGACCGGGGGTACTCGGGGAATGGCCCAGGAATCCAGCATAAACGACTTTCTTGAGTGCATCCTCGATCCACCCACCAGAAGGGTAACGGCGGGTCATGAAAAGGACGTAGAGCTCGTTGCTTGGGTCGATCCAGAAATAGGTGGTATGATAACCTCCCCACCCGAAGATGCCCTTGGGCGTGCCAGAGGCATTTTTCCCGGGATCCTTGAGTATCGAAAATCCGAAACCCATGACATGCTCACTCTCCGGCCCACCAAACCCAGGAACAGTCCCCAGTTGATCCTGCAACATGAGATCCAAGGTGGCCTCCGAGAGGATCACTTTACCACCCGGACTACGGCCGCGATCCACGAGCATCTGGCAGAAAAGTCCGTAATCCCTGAGGGTGGATACAAGCCCCTCTCCACCGAGTTGCAGTCGACTTCCTGATCGATAGTAAAGTTCATCCTCCGCCTGGGTTCCCGGACGAAACAAATCTCCTTCTTTGACGAAGAGGGGCTGAAAGCGTTTCCGATCCTCGGGTGAGAGGTCGAACCGGGTTTCCCTCATGCCAAGGGGGGCGAAAATATACTGTTCAAAACAGGTGGCCAGGCTTTGTCCGGTGTGCTGCTCAATGGCATACCCCAGCACGGCGGTACTAAGACCGTAGGTGTATCGCTCCCCGGGATGGTGCTTGAGTGGCTTGGTTTTCAGCAGGCGCATGAGTGCATCAAGATCTTCCAGCTCCATCACTTCCTTCCAGGTACCTTCCTCATCAAAGGAACCGTCATACCCATAGATCCCTGAAGTGTGAAGGAGCAAGTGCCGGTAGGTGATCGGACGTTTCAGGGCTTCCAATGCACCCCCCGGTCCCTGAACCTGTAGTTCATCCAATGCGGGAATCACCTCCGCGACGGGATCATCAAGTGAAAACAGTCCCTTCTCGTGCAATATCATGGCCATGACGCTTGTCACCGGCTTGGTCATCGACCAGATGGGAAAAAGCGTATTATCCTTCAAAGCAGGGTCCCCTGGGAAACTCGAGTCATGCGTGTGGTGGTAGATACGTTTTCCACGTTGAACAATCTGGAGTCCATTGGAAAGGCAGTCGCCGCGGGTGATCAGATCCTCCTGAACTTGCATCAGGGCCTTTTTCATGGAGGCAATATCCTCCTTTTGCGGACTTACAGCTTCTGCTGCAACAAGGCAAGAAAGGCAGATGAGCCCCATTGCAAAGCATCCCGAGTAGATGGATCGGCACCAAAACTTGAGAGGGTTTTCATGTATCACACGCATTCCTTGGCTGATCCCAAACATGTGGGTCACCATAAATGACAGGCCCATTCATGACAATCAAGGCTTTGAAAAGGACGCGTGCAGGTTGATCAAAAGAAATCCTGACACTTGAGCATGCAACGCTCCGTGGTGCTGCTGGGGGCGATACAACAAAACAGGCGACCCGAAAGGGCCGCCTGTTGAAATTCAATGATCTTTGAATCTTGCTTAAACGTCGCCGAAGATGGATTTACCATCGGAACGAAGATCGGAGCAGGCCCCAGCGATGCGCTCGGCCATCCCTTTCTCACCAGCCTTCAGGAAAGCACGGGGATCATAGACCTTCTTGTTTCCTATTTCACCATCGACCTTGAGAATACCATCGTAGTTCTTGTAGAAATGGTCGGCAATCGGACGAGTGAATGCATACTGGGTATCGGTATCAACGTTCATCTTCACGACACCATAATCCAGAGTTTCACGGATTTCCTCCAGCAAGCTCCCGCTGCCACCGTGGAAGACCAGGTCCATCTCGGCATCGGCACCATATTTTCCAATAACCGCGGCCTGGCCGGCTTTAAGTATGTCAGGACGGAGTTTGACGGCCCCGGGTTTGTAGTGACCGTGCACGTTCCCAAAAGTGGCGGCGAATGTAAATCGACCAATCGGATGCAGCGCCTCGTAGACAGCCATCATGTCTTCCGGAGTCGTGTAGAGATGCTCCTCAGGAGTATCTTCCGTTCCCGCAGAACCATCTTCCTCGCCTCCCACCACGCCGGCTTCCACCTCCAGGATGATCTCGTTGGAGGCACAAAGTGCAAGGTATTCCTTGGAAAGCGCAATATTCTCATCCAGGGGAAGGATGGACGCATCCAGCATGTGGTTCTGAAAAAGGTTATTATCGCCTCTGGCGCGCCGAGCGACCGTGGCTTCAATCAGGGGCTTCAGGAAGGTATCCGCCGCCTTCGGCTGGCAATGGTCGGTGTTGAGGGCAACCAGAACATCATATTGATCAGCAAGACGATGAGCCGCCTCGGCAAGGATGATCGTGCCCGTGGTGGCATCCTTGTTGTTCAGCCCCGAAGCGAACTGTCCGGCACCGGTGGAGAACTGAATCATGCCATCGGATTTCATGTCGGCAAAAGCCTTAAACGCGGCATTAAGGGTGGTGATACTCGTGCAGTTAATCGCCGGGTAGGCATAGGAGCCCTTCTGTGCGGCATCCAGCATGGCAACAAATTGCTTCGGTGTGGCTATTGGCATAGGTGTGTTTCTTTTTTAGTTCGTTTTCTGGGTTCATCATGGCCATTACAGGCCGAAACCTGGTGACTTTACGGCAGGCTATTACAATTGAAAGCCAAAAGTCCTGGACCTTGGTCGAGAATGCAGGACCTGCCCCGCTCATTCCACCTGCTAGGTGCCGGTTTTCAGTTCGACAATGTCGTGGGTAGCGGATTCCCGTTGCCCCGCAGGGCTGACCCGAATGTAACGGGCCTTCTCCCTCAACACGTCCAGTGTGCTGGCGCCCAGGTATCCCATGCCTGACTGAATACCACCAATCAACTGGCCAAGGACATGGTCCACGGAGCCCGAAACCTCCTTCAGAGCCTCGACACCTTCAGCCGAGACTTTTCGGGATGAATCCTTCTTACTGTGGCCATATCGTGCAGCAGACCCTGCCTTCATGGCAGCCAGACTGCCCATACCGCGGTACTGCTTGTAGATTTTCCCACTGATTTCGAGGATCTCTCCCGGAGCCTCGGCACATCCGGCCAATAATCCTCCACAAATCACAGCATCTGCAAGGGTGAGTGCCTTGACGATGTCACCTGATTTGGAGATACCCCCATCGGCCAGTATCGTGACACCCTTTTGGCGGGCGGCCTTGGAAGCAAGGTAGAGGGCGGTCATCTGGGGAACCCCTACCCCCGCAACGATCCGTGTCGTACAGATGCTCCCTGGGCCTTGGCCCACTTTAATGCAATTAGCTCCGCAGTCAGCAAGGAATTCAACCCCGGCTCCACTGGTCACATTACCGGCAATGATGGCAAGGTCCGGAAATGCCTGTCGGATCAGGGTCACCGTGTCCCCGACTCCAAGGGTGTGACCGTGGGCGGTGGAAACGGCTACGGCGTCAACACCCCGCTCGACAAGAGCCCCAACGTGCCCGACAATTTGATCTCGATCCAATCCTCCTGAAGCATCCCGCGTGGCGCATACGGCAGCCCCGCAGACAAGACGGAACTGGGCATCCCGAGCCGGCTTGAACTGGGCAAGGCGTTCCTGAGTGATACGGTCGACATCCGAAAGGGTAAAGAGACCGCGCAGGTGGTCCGAATCATCCACTACCATGAGCTTGTCTATCCTCGGATGATCAGCAAAAAACTGGTCTGCACGCGCAATGGGATCGTTTCCAAGTTCCCTCTCACTGAGAGTAAAGACCTGATCACGAGGAGTCAGGGCCTCGCTGACCTCGCGGCTGGCGTAGCGCGGACGCACGACACTACCTGGTAAAAGGCCAATCAATTTACCAGCATCATCAACCACAGGAAAAGTACTGAAAGTAAAACCCTTACGTGAAATCAGTTCCAAGACTCCACCAATGGACTCGTTGGGATGCACCTTGATCGGATCCTGGATCAGACCGTGCACATGATTCTTCACTCGTGATACTTCCCTGAGTTGGTCTTTTTCAGGAAGATTGTAATGAATCAGACCCATGCCCCCATTCTGCGCCATGGCAATGGCCATGCGGGATTCCGTCACGGTATCCATATCTGAAGACAGGACGGGTAAGTGGAGTTCCAGTCCCTCGAACAAACGGGTCTCAAGATGGGTATCCCTGGGCAGCACCTCAGAATAAAGGGTTGCAAGGGTCAGGTCATCGTAGGTCAGGGCACAGTGTTTGTTGACGGAAAAGAAGTCATCGGCCCTCAGGTAACATGCGCTGTCCAAGGAAGTTGGTGTCTGATCGACTGCCATGCGAGAGCTTGCCAAAGCGGACACGGTGTTGACAAGCAGGAACTTTGAAACAATCAACCGTGCTGCACTTTCCCATGGGGCACGTAGTTGATTTCAATTGACGAGCTTCACGGTGGTGCGTTCCGCCAGCCAAATCACATCTGGATTATTCGGCGAAGCGACATTGAGTTTGAGTGTATTGCTATTCTGTACCGGAGGCATGGTGCGGGGATCCAACCACTTCTTGATCTCCGCATGGCCATCAGCAAATGAGAGTCCGGCCGCGCCATTGTGGTAACTGGCGGGAAAGTCGATCATGCGTGCGCTACCTGGACTTGCAACCATCTGGTTGGCATATCCCCCGGCATTGATACTGTCCGGATGCTCATCCAGGAGCACGTAGAGGTTGGAAGGGCCTGGGTTTCCAAAGTCACTGGTCTTGATGTAGATTTTATAGGTCTTCTGATTACCGACGAAACTGCCACCTGGTGGCAACCATCCACCTGGGCCTCCCATGGCCTGGCTCATACCCATGCTCCGGACCCTGGAATAGCGCACACCCTTGATCTTGACATAGCTTTTGTCAGCTGGACAAAGGTAGACTTTCGCCGTGGGAAGGTAAGGGGCAAACTTGGCACGCTTGGGATCCAGCAGATCCTGGATGTTGGTATTGTCAGCGTTGCCGGGATCAAAATTCAACCACCCACCCACCCAAGCGCCCTGCTCGGTACCGCTGTTCCCAGGCTTGGTCAGCAGGTCAGCGTTATCATCCGGATACATCAGGTGTGCCAACTGCAATTGCTTGAGATTATTGAGGCAGGCGATGCCCTGGGCCTTGGTCTTTGCCTTGGAGAGGGCTGGAAGGAGCATTCCTGCCAGAATGGCGATGATGGCGATCACGACCAGCAGCTCAATTAAGGTAAATCCCAGGAGGCGGGACGAAGGGCGAAATTTCATGCCACAGTGGATATCAAATAGGCATGTATTGTCAAACAAACACCAGAAGACGCGAAGCAGCCTGCTCCAGCATGTTATCGATTCGACGGCATAGGCCAACGGATCAAGGCGGTGCCGTTTTTTCACTCTGGGCCCCTCTCAATCCAGCCCGAAAGCAACACTTTTTCGACGCCATAATTGGACATTACGGACCGAGCAGGCAGACGTTCAGCTGTGGGGAATGATCTTATCGACTCCTGTTGAAATGCTTCATCATTGACCTTTAGCCATCCTGAGATAGAACTAAGCCCATGAAACTATCCATTTATCAAATCCTGCACGTTGGCTCCATGGTGCTCCTGACGGCCTGGGTATTCATGGCCTTTGCCAATCCGGACCCGAAAGGAAGGAAGAAGACCATGATCATCACCGGTATCCTCTCACTGCTGATGCTGATTGCAGGTTTTGGCATGGTATCGGTGTTAAAGACAGGTTTGCCGGCCTGGATCTGGATCAAGGCGGTTTGCTGGCTGGTCCTCAGTGGCATGGCGGGTATGGCCTACCGAAAACCCGAGGCAAGCAGCACTTGGAAAGTCATCACCATGGCCACAGTGCTCATCGCCATCGCCACGGTCTACCTCAGGCATTTCCTCTAGGAAAGGCGAATCCGTCAGCCCGCAAAATACGCTGAGGACCGGATTCAAGACTTCCTCCCTGCCCCCAGGGAGCGTATGCAGTTGCGGATGGATGACTGGTAGTTAAAAGATCCGCAGAAGACAATTTGAAGGCACGGATGGCTTCAGCAATCCATACAAGGCCTGTTTGTCAGGAGTGAAAAAAGATGATGGAGCAAGGTATTATCGGCCAAGGCTCATTTATTCGCCCTTGGAATCAAATGAACCAGGTTCAGTGACATCGGTCATGTGAACCTCAATACCACCCACCCATTTGGCCAGGAAATTATAAAGGGCCCCTAAAAAAGCAAAAAACACAAAACCTAAAATGGACGACCACAAGGGGCCAAGGATCAGGAAGACAGCACCTATCTTGTCCTTGGGTTCCTCACCGAACACCAAACCCAGAATACCCAGTGGGACATAGATCATGCCAAACAAGGCATAGAGCAGGGTAACTATTTTGCTCGATTGAATGATCGAAAACTTGGTTACTTGTAATTTCATAATCCAATATATAATACATTAACTTGGGACAACTACAGAAAAAAGCCTGCGCTGAACTATTCCAATTTCACAGCTGTCCCGTATGCGAGCAATTCCGCCGCACCTCCAACGATCACCGAGGTAGAAAACCTGACCCCGACCACGGCATCCGCGCCCAGTCGTTTCGCCTCTTCGATCATGCGATCGAGGGCCTGTTCACGTGCCTCCGCCATCAGCTTGGTATAAGTCATGATTTCTCCCCCCACCAGCGTCTTGAAACCTGCCATGATATCTCGTCCCACGTGACGGGCGCGAATGGTATTTCCACGCACCAGTCCAAGGGTCTGTACAATACGCCTGTCCTCAATATGTTCCGTCGTTGTAACAATCATCTTTTTATGTCCTTGTAGGGATCTTTTTTATAGGTTTTCAGTCGTTCAATAAGGGCTTGCAAAAAAAGCATCAGGACGCCAATCAGGATACCGATAATGAAGATGGCAGGCAGGGTTTCTTTATCTTTCCAGACCTCAATCACTGCGAACAGCATGAACCCAAGATACCCGCCGAGCATGAGGAAAAGACCGCCATAGCGCGCCAGACGGTTAAATGGGGTTTTCCAAAGTTGATCAAGGATCATATCGGTGGGTTCAACAAAGGATGCAGTCCCCAGCCTGGTATCCTGAGCGGCGAAGGTTTCGTATTCTTCCCTGCAGGACTGGCAACGTATGAGGTGCTGGTTCACCGCGTGCTTTTCCTCTGGGGACAATTCGTCATCGACAAGCCCCATGATCAGTGGACTGTAGTAGGAGCAATTTTCAATGTCATTTGTCATAAAGTGAAGGCGATTTTGGTTTTACATTGGGTGTCTCTAAATCACGATATGCCTTTCGAGCGTTGTAGAGGCGGCTCATGACCGTACCCCTTGGAATATTCAGCAGCGCACTGATTTGCCTGTAGTCAAGGTCCTGGAAGTATTTCAACATGAGTATTTCCCGCTGATCCAGGCGTAAACGGTCCAGATTGACATAAATCTCCCCCGTGGTCTCTTTTTGCTTGAGCAAGCCAAGTGGATCACCTGCTTCAGACCCATCTTGCGTCGTCATCACCTCTCGGTCTCGGTGTTTCCTGGCCACCTCCCTCCGTTTGATAAGATTGAGGCAGGTGTTCCTCAAAATACGGTAAAACCATGGATAAAACCGTTCCAACTCCCTGAGACGGGTGATGGAAACAAATGCCTTCATAAAAGCCTCCTGACACATATCCGATGCATCCTCCGTATTTCCGGTAAACCCAAAGGCATGCAGGTATGCCTCCCTCCGATACTGATGAAACAAATACTCAAATCCGCGTGGATCCCTGTGCTTGATGCAAAGTTTAATGGCATCCGGCTCGTTCATGAAATGCGCTTACTATATCAGTAAACCGCTCAACACTGAGATTATTCAAAATTATTTCAAAAAATGATAAGTGTCTTGGTGACTTCCAAAGGCGCATTCCAGTGGAATCATGGAATGCCTGATTTCAAACTCGGAAAGAAACAGCCTTAGAACGAAGGTCGCCCCAGTAGAATGACAGGACCATGAGACCAGGGATTCCTTGCCCCAAACGACATCACGTCATTTCAAGGGGTAACAAAAGCCACCGGGAGCTTGCCTCATGATCGCGTAACGATCACAATGTGTTCCATGAAACACCTTGCTGCCACCATTTGCCTGATGCTTGGAGCCTGCCTTGCGCCCTCCACGATGCTCAGAGCCAAACAGGTCAGCTACAGCCATGATATTCGAATGATTCTCTCAGATCATTGTTATCAATGTCATGGCCCGGATGGAAAGGCGCGCAAGGCAGATCTGCGACTGGATCAGGAACAGGGAACCATCATCGAAATGGGAGGACTTGCCATCTCCCGCAGGGATCCCTCAAAAAGTGAGTTTCTTCACCGGATTCACTCGACGGATCCAGAGCAACAAATGCCCCCTGCAGAAGTCAACAAACCCCTTTCGGATGCGCAACGGGATTTGCTCAATCAATGGGTAATGGAAGGGGCTCCGTGGAGTGAACACTGGGCATATACCCCGTTGAAGACTCCACCAATTCCCTCCTGGAGATCAGGAAATCTGCCTCCACATCCGGTGGACCGGTTTATTCAGTCACGGCTCCACGAAAAATCCATTACCCCCTCACCCAAGGCACATCCGGTGAGCCTGCTGCGAAGACTCCACCTGGACCTGACCGGCCTGGTGCCTTTAGCAGAAGACGCGGAGCGTTTCCTCGCAAATCCATCAAGGGAAAACTACACGCGCGAAGTTGAAGCACTCCTCGCGTCTCCCCGCTACGTGGAACGCATGGCGGCCTACTGGTTTGACCTGGTCCGGTTTGGCAGCACCACCGGGGTCCATGCCGACAATACCTGGCACGTGAATCCCTACCGCAATTGGGTCATCGAGGCCTTCAACCAGAACATGCCCTTTGATCATTTCACACGTGAACAACTCGCTGGAGACCTGCTTCCAGGCGCCACGCGCAAGCAACGTATCGCGGCGACCTACAACCGACTGAACCTGTCCACGCGGGAAGGTGGATCCCAGGCCAAGGAATTCCTTGCAAAATACATGGCTGATCGTGTCCGTAATGCCGGCAGTGTCTGGCTGGCCACGACCTTGGGCTGCGCAGAATGTCATGACCACAAGTTCGACCCCCTCAGCATGAAGGACTTTTATTCCATGGGTGCCTTCTTTGCCGATATCGATCAGGTGGGTGTCTATGGTGCCGATTTCCCCCCTTATCTTCCACTCCCAAGCGCAACCCAGAGGGCAGAGCGCACGCGACTTGAAAGGGAGCTAAAAACGCTTAAGACCTTACTGGACACCCAAACCCCCACCCTGGAATCTGCGATGCAAAAATGGGAGTCACAGATATCGGATTTAGTTCAGAACTCCCCCACGCTCAGTGAATGGCATGCCCTGGGACCCTTCAAGGCCAAGGACTTCAAGACTGCCTTTGAGACGGATTTTGGACCGGAAACCCATCTAAACCTTGAGCAAGCCTATGGCGAGGAGGGATTGCGCTGGGAACCTCATCCCGAGTGGACCGACGGCAAGGTTCACCCACTCCAAGGAGACAATGCTGCAACCTACCTTTTCCGCAATCTCACCTCGAAGATGGACAGGGAATGGACCCTTTGGTTTGGCAGCGATGACGGCATCAGTGCGTGGCTCAATGGGGAACGTATTCTTCACCAACAGGTCACCCGCGGCGTGGCACCCGATCAGGAAACCATCAGTGTGCAGCTCAAACAGGGTGAGAATCAACTGTTGATGAAGATCTCCAATGGCGGTGGTGGTTACGGCTTTTTTTTCCGTTCGAGCCATGCATCTGTTCCAGAGGAAATCCTCACCCTGCTCAAGAAACCCATCGAAGAACGGAACGCAGAGACACAAAACAGCATCAAGCAGCATTTCAGGTCCGTAACCCCCTTGCTGAAGGAAGCACGAGACAAGCATGCTGTCCTGGTAAAATCTTCCAGTCAACTGCAGGATGACGTGGTAAAAGTGCTCGCAACCGTCGCCGTGCCACCGCCGATCACGCGCATCCTTCCCAGGGGTAACTGGATGGATGAAAGCGGAGCAATCGTGACACCGAACGTTCCATCCGCCATGGGAGGAACATTCAGGAAGAAGCAAGTTACGGGGACACGCCTTGACCTGGCAAACTGGCTGGTTGATCCTTCGAACCCCTTGACAGCGCGTGTATTCATGAACCGCTTGTGGATGCTTCTTTTTGGACAAGGTCTCTCTCACTCAATGGATGACTTTGGAGCGCAGGGCATATCACCATCACACCCGGATCTTCTGGATTGGCTGGCAGTGGAATGGATGGCATCCGGCTGGGACATCAAACACATGGTCCGACTGATCGTCCTCTCTGACACCTACCGGCAGTCCTCAAGACCCCGCCCCACACTGATATCCACCGACCCGTTTAACCGACTCGTGGCCAGACAGAACCGGCAGCGTATGGATGCTGAAATGATTCGGGACATGGCCCTGCACACCAGTGGCCTGCTGAACAGGCAAGTCGGAGGCGATGCTTCTGCGAGGCCTTACCAGCCTCCCGGTTATTATCGGCACCTGAATTTCCCAAAGCGAAGCTATGAGCATGATCAACATGCGGGCCAATTCAGAAGGGCCGTATACATGCACTGGCAGCGCCAGTACCTGCATCCTGCCCTCAAGGTCTTTGACGCGCCCAGCCGTGAGGAATGTGTTGCCAAGCGGCCCAGATCCAACACACCCCTGGCCGCCCTGGTGATGATGAACGACCCAAGTGTTCTGGAGGCGGCCCGTTTCCTTGCGGAACGGGCGCTCACCGAGGGACCAAAGGAGAACGCAGCTCGTGTGGACTGGTGTTTCCGGCAGGTCCTCTCACGCTCTCCTGTCGAAGCAGAACTCCGGGTAATCCTGAAGTTGCAAGAGCAGCAGCAAACCCTTTTTGAATCGAACCCAGATGGAATCAAGGACTTTCTCGAGATCGGCATCACCCCGAGGCACCCCCACCTTGCCTCTATGGAAGTCGCCACATGGACCATGGTGACCAGGGCCATCATGAACCTGCACGAAGCCATCCTTCGCCCTTGAATCAAGACACCTGATGAAACAAAACCAATCAAGCACACTGGGGATGAAGCGCAGAACATTCGTGGCCAACATGGGCCTGTCCATGGGGGGAGCCGCCTTGGCCGGTCTCTCTTTTGAGGAAAGCGTTACTGCTGCACAAGGAACATACGGGGGAATCATTAAACCCCTCCATCGCCCACCCCGAGTCAAACGCGTGATCCATCTCTGCATGGCAGGTGGCCCATCTCACCTGGAAACACTGGATCACAAGCCCAAACTGCGAGCCATGCACGGCGAGGCCATGCCTGGCTCCTTCACCGAAGGAGAGCAGATCGCGCAATTGCAGGGGCAGGCGCTGAAATGTTATGCACCACAGCATGCTTTCAGCCGACACGGCCAATCGGGACAGGAACTCTCCGCAGTACTCCCCCACATCGGATCGATCGCGGATGAGCTCTGCATCATCCGTTCGATGCGGACCGAGCAGATCAACCACGACCCGGCCCATACTTTCATGAACACAGGCAGCGGCATCCCGGGTAGGCCCAGTATGGGATCATGGGTGCTCTATGGCCTGGGAAGCGAGACATCAAATCTTCCAGGGTATGTCGTGTTGACAAGTGTCGGGGGAGGACAAAGTCAACCCATTGCAGCCCGCCAGTGGCACAGTGGTTTCCTGCCATCCCGCTACCAGGGCGTACCCTTTGAGGCCTCCGGGGACCCTGTCCTGTATGTTGGAAATCCTCCCGTAGTCACCCAGCCTGCCCAGCGTGATTTCGTCTCTGCGGTCAATCGATTGAATGCAATCGGAAACGAGTCCCTGCAGGATCCCGAGCTGGACACAAGGATCAGCCAATACGAGATGGCTTTTCGCATGCAGACGAGCGTACCAGACTTGATGGATATTTCCTCCGAGCCGGACCATGTCCTCGAGCTCTATGGCCTGGAATCCCTCAAGGGCACCCGTGGGGGTGATGGCAGCTTTGCCTCAAATTGTCTCCTGGCACGACGTTTGGCAGAAAAAGGCGTACGCTTTATCCAGCTTTATCATCGAGGCTGGGATCATCACTCCGATATTAAGGAGGGGATAACATTCACCGCTGAACTCGTGGATCGGGCATCGGCCGCCCTGGTGACGGACTTGAAACAACGCGGCATGCTGGAGGAAACCCTGGTGATATGGGGTGGAGAATTTGGCCGTACCCCCATGGGACAGGGAACAGGAAGGGATCACCATATCAAGGCCTTCTCGATGTGGATGGCTGGTGGTGGCATCCGGGCAGGCACCACGCTCGGGGCTACCGACGAGCTTGGCTACGCAGCAGTCCAAGACGTGGTGCACGTGCACGACCTGCATGCCACCATGCTGCATCTCCTTGGCATTGATCACAAGAGACTGGTCTACCCGTTCCAGGGACGTGATTACCGCCTGACCGACGTGCATGGTCAACTCATTCATGGCTTACTGGCCTGAGTCTCATGGAGCACCACTAATCAAAAACGGCCAGGCTGCAGGCCCTCTGTTCCGCATCTATCTCCACAGCGTTTCCGACAACACAGAGAAAAGGCACTGAGAAAGTGAAAATCAAAATGACAGGGATAGTCGCGGTGGCTGCTCTACTTATGGGTAGTATCCCCTATGGAGCACATCATGTTTCCCCTTTCAACCGGAAACTGGAGGATATAGCGTCAACGATGTGTTGTGCGTCTACAGTCCAGCAACAACAACACCACACACAGAAGACACCACATTGCCTACTGCCATGCAAAACCCACTACCCAATCTAAGGACAGTCACAACGATTTACTGGCTCAGCATCAACCTGATGCTCATGCTCGCATCCCCCGGCCTTACGGCGGATCAAAATATTTCTGACCAGGCCTTCTGGCAATCCGTCTACAAGGAGAACCACGTGCTGGAGATAGATCTCTCCCTGAAACGTGATGCCTGGGAGGCCATGCAACCCGTCCGTGGTCAGGGTCGCAGAGGCAAGGGAGCTTGGGACCATAACCAGTCCTTCCCATATGCCCGCGCACAGGTCACGGTTGATGGGAAGCCCTTTAAGGATGCCGGTCTGAGATTCAAGGGCAATTCATCCTACAACTTCGCCTCTCGCGGTCTCAAGCGCCCATTCAAGGTGGACACCAATCGTTTTGTCAAGGGACAGAAACTACACGGAAGAACCAAGATCAACCTCTCCAACGCCTTCCTGGATTCCGCCTACATGAAGGAAAAACTTGCCTACGAACTTTACAGCGCTGCCGGAATGCCAACACCAGGGGTCGGCTGGGCCGCGGTGACCCTTTCGGTGGAGGGGCTGGTAGAGAAAAAGGAGCTCGGCCTCTACGTCGTGATCGAGCAGGTCGATAACCGTTTCCTCACGGGGCAACTTGGCAATGCAAGCGATGGAAGCCTGTTGATGAAACCGGAGTCGGTGGACGACTGGCGTTATCTGGGGGAGGAACCAAAAGCCTATGAGCGCTATAACATCAAATTGGGAGAAAAGAACACGGACCAAATCCGGCGCTTCGCCAAGCTACTCAA
>JAAZXX010000079.1:10220-10461 GCA_014239995.1 Verrucomicrobiia bacterium | reverse complement strand
TGGCAGGAAGGCCGCACCGGTTACCCCATCGTGGATGCCGGGATGCGTGAGCTTTGGGCCACCGGATGGATGCACAACCACGTGCGCATGATCGTGGGATCTTTCCTGGTCAAGCACCTCCTGCTGCACTGGAGACACGGAGCGGAGTGGTTCTGGGACACCCTGGTGGACGCCGACCTTGCCAACAACACCCTGGGCTGGCAATGGATCGCGGGATGTGGTGCCGACGCCGCGCCTTACT
>JAAZXX010000079.1:0-10210 GCA_014239995.1 Verrucomicrobiia bacterium | reverse complement strand
CGACGCCGACCTGCATGCCCCATGGAAGGCCCGTCCGGAGACCCTGGATCGTGCAAACATCCGGCTGGGAAAAACCTACCCTCAGCCTGTGGTGAACCACATGATCGCAAGGGAAACGGCCATGGATGCCTACCACCGGATGAAAGCTCAGGGCTAGGATGGCGGCCTCCGGATACATTGCAGGCCTGGACAGCATCAGGGCCCTTGGCCTTGGAACTTAACGGCGGTCCACACATCGAGGACCTCTTTTCCGGTCTCCCTCACCCCAGCCTCCAGCCTGAAGTCCTCCTTGAAACCATTGAAATACTCGAGGACATTCCCAATATACTGCCGGGTTCCAGGGTAATCCATTTGCTCAAGAAAACGTGCACTGTTGGTGGCTCCCTCATCGGCCATCCAACCCAGCACAGCGGTGCGGCCTGCATTATAGTCCGCCAAGGCATAAACCATGGGACGCTCGATGGCCTGGTAGCGCTGGATCATTTTGGAAAGGTAAAAAGCCCCGGCCATGGCGTTGGTATGCGGATGCAGCAAGTGATCTGGTTGAAACGACGCGATGCCTTCGCTGTCCGCCCACTCAAAGGAGGCCATGTCCGTCAGTTGCATCAGTCCCAGTTCTCCCACGCCACCCTTGGCCTGGGCATCAAAGCGGCTTTCCTGCCACGCCACCGCCTTGACCAGCGCGGGATGCACCCCATAGCGTTGAGCAGCATTGGCAAAGATCGCATCGTAGCGATGAGGGTCCGGGGCCTGAGGGCGCCGGGAAATCCACGTATAAACGACGAAAACGACGACCAAGGCCGACAAGAGAATAAAAAACCGGCGTTTCATGCAAATTCGAGACTTAGCCTATTGGAAGCACCACGAAAACACAAATCCGTGTTCTTGCGGGAAGAATTTAGAAATCCAGAAAAAATCCTTTGCAAGGCATTGGTTTTAGCTTCTTATATCCACTTGGCCCGGGTCGGAGCGTAGCTCAGCTTGGCTAGAGCGCCAGCTTTGGGAGCTGGATGTCGCAGGTTCGAATCCTGTCGCTCCGACCATCTCTACCAACAACTTACGTAAAAAACGGGGATCCTGACACAAATCTGACACAGATTTGTCCTCTAAAATCCCCACCCAAACCAGGTCGCAGCGGTCGCATGCCAAAGTTTCCTCAGGAAATATCCAAGGGTGGGTTTGCTGTCAGAATCTATAAGCCCACCGAATCCAAGCCTCGATACCGCCTTGATTACACGGTGGATGGCAAAAGATTCCAGCCCACTTTCAGGACTTACGAGTTAGCCCAGAAGGAGGCAACCCGTGTCCTGAACCAGCTGGCATACGGAAACAAAACGGGAGCGGGCCTTTCGGGTAAAGAGGCTGAACTGTTTCTACGCTTCAAACAAACTGCGCAGCGCAAGAACCTGTCCCTGGAACAAGCAATAGCCGAGTGGACGATCGCCTTGGAGGCCCTACCGGATCCTTCTCTCCTGCCCATTGCTGCCCGCAGTTACGTCAAGGGTGAGATCAACCTTGGCCACATTTCTGTGCAAGAGGCTGTGGATCAGTATTTGGATTCAAAACGACACCAGCTGCGCAAAACAACCTTCAAGCAGGAAACATTTCGTCTGGGTAAATTCGCGGCTGTTTTCAAGTCTGATATCGGACAGCTGGATCGAGGCGCCTTGAGGGAGTGGCTCAAGAAGCTAAAAGATGCAAAAACCAAAAAGAGCCTGAACGTCAAAACAAAAAACCACTACAGGGCAACCCTCAAAACGTTTCTTGGCTGGTGTATTGACCAGGACTATTTGCCCCAGGACACAACCTTGCCAAGCGTTCTGAAAAAAGAACGGGTCCTCGATGACAAACCAATACAAATCTACACACCCGATGAATTCAAAGCCCTGCTAGACGCTTCTTCTCCCCAGCTGAAACTCATACTTGCAATCGAGGGACTGTGCGGGTTGAGAGCATCGGAGGCGTTGCAATTGGAGTGGAAGGACATCAAGAAAGATTTCATCGAGATCGGCAAGGCAAAGGCCAAAACCCGGTCCCGAAGATTGGTTCCTATTTGTAAGAGTCTTAGATCGATTCTGGATAATTACCGAAAATGCAATGAATCCATCTGGGACTTTTCAGAATCCCATTTTGTCACCAAATCACGAATCGCACACCAAGAGGCGAAGGTAAAAAAGATCAACAACGGATTAAGGCACAGTTTCATCTCATACAGGCTGGCAATCACCTGCGACGAGAACCAAACAGCAACCGAGGCAGGGAACTCACCAAACATGATTTTTCAACACTACCGTGAATTAGTCACTAGAAAGGAAGCACTGAAATGGTTCAAAATCAATTAGTCGATACTCGAAGCCAAGAGGAAAAGGAAAACTACCCCTGGTGGTGGCGTGAGGCGTGTTTTATGGAGGAACTAGGTCACCTTATTCTTACCCACCCGGCATACTGCTACGAGCTTGGTCGCCGCTACCAAATACTGGCCAATCGATGTGAGATCTCTATTTACAGGCCCCTCACACAAATCTTGGAAAGCCTTCAAGACAAGGCAAGCAAAATAAAATTCCAACTCACACGCTGCTTCGAACTTGAAGCTATCGACCCTGCTGTTCTGATAGATCCCTGCATCGAAAAATTAAACAAAGAAGGGGTTGAAGAATTTAATGCTAATCGCGCCGGAAGCTGGGTGGAGACAAATGCTGTTGCCTGGAACCTGGAATGCCCCTGGAAAAGGGTGATGGAAGTGCTGAAAGCGCAGTTCGAATATCAACAAACCAACTTAGGAATTAAAAGCTCGAGCCAATCAAGAAAAATTCAAAAACCCCATTGGCAAACTTGGAGGAGTGGGACTGCTGGACGGCTAATCTAGATATTCCTGAAAGGTTCCCAGCAGGCGGGCTTGATCACAAACGAAAGGTCGATGAAATCACCAGGCTTGCAAAAAAACACGCTGGGGCGGCAGAGAGATTTGCAAACGTTGCCATCGAGATGAGTAAGGCTTGATTTTCACATTTAATCCCTTCTGAGTCCTGATTCTTTTGAGCGGAAGCCGGGGACAAGACGGCTTATTCAATCTCGGTGGTAAGCAAGTTGAATTGGTTGTACCTGGCGTCAACAGTCAGGTTGGAGGTTTCCGATACCTTAACTTACTTGTAAATCTCAAAGTCATAAAACTTACCCAAAAAGGTAAGGCTCACGTGCGAACGAATCAATGGCGGTATTTACTGAATGACTAAACAAAAACCCATGACTATACGTCGTAACATCCGTTTGCCGTTTTTTGAACATAGGAGGCTTTCTAATAGGCTAGCGTTTCGCCGTGGGTGAATGTAAGCACCCAGACAAACAAACCTCGTTGGAGCGAGGCTTACTCCAAATTATCCCACATATATGTACCCTTAATGGGTGTGGTAAAGGCATTGGCTCATTGTTCATCTCAGTGGAGAAATGGCATGATTGTTTGAGTAGGAGGCGGCATGGTCATCTCTAGAAACAGGTTATTCCACCTAAATGAACGAGGAGAACCATCAAGTGCTTAATGGTGTCGTCAATTGAGAATTTAATAGCGGGTTGTTTTTTTAGGAGGAGGGTGGAGGCCAATTGCCAGCATTATTGCCGTATAAATCTACCCAATGCTTGATTGGTTTTGGCCAAGTTGATGAATCGACACCGTGCTTTACTGACCAGCGGTCGAGTATTGACTTACAATCTCGCCTAGAATTTGAAATCAACCACCACCAAGCTAAGGCACCTGAGCAAACAGGAAGGATATAGATGATAATAACACCTGACCACGACAGTCCTGAGAAGGAGTTTTTCAATTCCACAGTAGTGCCTAATCCCACGAAAATCAGCAGCAGCAGAGGGAGAAAACGATCAGATTTTTTCAATTCAGTGATTTTGTGTCCGCACTGTACACATCGCAATTTTATTTCTTGATAGCGTTTACCGTTATCAGCCACGCGTTCCCTAACTGCAGCACGGCACTGATATGTTTTTAACGGACGATCGCAGACAGTACAATAAACGAATTCCCACAATTTCAGGGAGTGAGCATTGGTCACTGTTTCGGGGGCTGGTTTTGGTTGGCCGCTAGGATTGTGTTCATGCACGTAACATCGCTGATGCAGGTATTGCCCACCCTCATTTTGGAAACGACGCTCATTGGAACAATCTTCATTGCAAATGACGCAGATTTTACTCATACCCAAATCGTCTTCCTGCAAAAACCCTAGTTCATTGCTTGGATTAAGTTCAATATCATTTGGACTTTGTCGGCGTCGGCCAGTCATCCGGGTTGATACCGTGTCTATGCACCCAATGGTCGTAGATATGTTTGTATTTGCTGGAACCTTTGAGGGTAGACCGTAATCCCAAGAGACCACCAACTCCACAGAACACAGTGATCATTAGTTCGATCTGTTCACCAGACGAGATCCAACGAGCAAGGCTTACGAGAGATGCACCTACGAAAATAACCCAGAGAAGGATATTAGGTAAAAGGCCAGGCTTGTGTATCATTTTGCTGCAGCTCATACAGTGTACTGAGTGAAAACCACTACCCGTATCATTGGTAGGGACCCAGTTTCCTTCTTTTGTTTCAGATTGACAATACGGCCGACCACAGCTGAAGCAGTAATAGTAATTACACCAGTTAGCCATACCTATTAAACGCCATGAACCTCCAAAAAGGGCCATTATAAATTGAGGCTGGGTTTGTAGTCACATTATGCTGCTTACAATCCTCGCCTGAAGATCCAAAAGCTGAGGAAGGATCAGAGCGAAATGAAAGACACGAGAAAAAGAGCCTACAGCTAAACACCTGATATTTAATACCCTCAGACCGTAGATCGATTCTAACAAACGCCCCCTCACAGGCTGCTTATTGAAAATAAAGGGATGCCCATGCCTTACCCGTATCCTCCGATGATAGTTGAAGGAGAAAAGGACCTTCTGAGTTCTTTTCCATAGCATTTACCAACTGCTAACCATGGCCGTGACTATTAACCACACCTTAAACCACTGCCTACCTATGTTTTGTAAGAAAATCCGATAACAAATCTTCAGATTTGTCATCAATCGCTTCCCCTGATAATAGTAAATACGCATGTCGAAGTTAGCAGTCGCATACTTGCGAGTCTCGACAGCAACCAATCAGGACGGACATGGATTCGACAGACAAAAGCAGGCCATTGATGAGTTTGCAGATTTGGGTCGTTTTCAGCTTCAGAAGATTTTTCATGAGGTATGGACAGGTGCAGAAGCCGAGCGTCCAGCACTTAGTGAAATGCTTGTCTTCATGGAGCAAGAGAGTGTTGATCACATCATCGTAGAATCATCAGATCGACTGGCAAGGGACCTCATGGTCCAATTCCAAATCCTGGGTCATCTCAGGAACAAGGGAGTAAGCGTTTGGAATGCCTCGACTGGTGATGACATGACAGACTGCATGGACCCTGGCGTAGATCCAGTGAAGAAGGCCATGGTGCAAGTTCAAGCGGTGTTTTCTGAACTTGAGAAGTGCAGGCTGGTGACCAAGCTACGTAAGGCCAGGGACGCAAAGTCCAGTGCCTTGGGTAGACGTTGTGAAGGTAGGCCAGGGGTTGTTTGGAATGACGAGGTTGTAATCCTCGCCAAGCGACTCAGGAGGGCTTCCAGAGGCCGCAGAAAGAGCCTGAAGCACATCGCCTCGTCGCTGAATAAAGCAGGCCACAGAAGGCCTTGCGGAGGGCAGATAAAGCCTCACAACGTTCGAAGCATTCTCGGTATGGACCAGAGAAGTAGGACCTGATTGCTAGAGACTCGCCAACGCCAAATGGCCACCCCGGGGAGGGGGCTGTAACTTCCAGGAACCAAGGATACCTTAGCGGGATACTGTTTGGAGGGCTGGTGACAAAAGAGTGGCTAATTATGAAGAAGCCCATGGTCTTTTACTACCCTGCCCTCTTCCAAATTTGGTTTTGAATTAATCCATGCTACAAAAATTACAACTCGATCCCTGCTACCTGCAGAAAACAGCAAGCCCTATCATGAATCACAGAATGCCTTTTACGTCCGAACAATTGTGAAGGTTTGCGATTTTAAAAGTTGTACAAACCCAATAATCACCCTCTGGGTCTTCCAACAACCTACGGTCGCTTTCATAGGTAACTTTTTTGCATGTCATGCACCAAAGCCCTCAGGATCCATTGATGGTTTTTGTTCTGCTCAGTTGTAGCAAAGCCTAGCTCCAGCGAAATACATTGCCGACACTCCGTTCCCTTTAACCTGAAGGGACTGGGCTCAAGGCGACGCGGAATCCGAGGCCGTAGTTCGTGTGGCCAGGCCCCCACCTGAGGCGATGCGCCGACCGATAGCTCCTGGCGTAGCTGCCCCAACCGCCACCACGATACACCCGAAACGTGCCACTCAGGGGACCTTGCGGATCCGAGACACTTCCTCCTGGATAATCTCCATACCTGTCCAGGCACCACTCCCAGACGTTCCCATGCATGTCATGGAGACCCCAACCGTTGGGCAGTTTTTCTCCAACAGGGTGTGTCTTGCTAGAGCTATTGTCGGCATACCATGCATACTGCCCGAGCTGACTGTAACTGGGGTCATCTCCATAATAGAATCGGGTTGTCGTCCCTGCTCGACACGCATATTCCCATTGTGCCTCCGTTGGCAGGGTGTAGTGATAACCAGCGGGTAGCGTGTCACGCTTCATCTCATTGAGCTTTTCACAAAAGGCGACTGCATCATTCCAACTCACTCTTTCCACAGGCCGGTCGTCCCCCTTGAAATGACCAGGGTTATTTCCCATCACGGCTTGCCATTGGACTTGGGTCACCTCTGTTTTGCCTAGCCAGAACGGATTACTGATGGTCACCGTCGTCTGGGGTCCCTCATCCTCCTGACGATCTTGTTCATCATCCGGACTCCCCATCACAAACGTACCCGCAGGGATGGGCATCATCTTCAGGTCAAGCTCTGGAATGGTGAAAGGGTTTTCAGCAGACATGGGAACTTCCCCGCCATCACCGCTTGCTACTTTTTTAATATAGACAAACTGAGCCAAACGACCGTTCTGTATTGGCAAGTCATAACTTCGTCTCGGGACATCAAGCGGCGGAATTTCGGCTATTTTCTCCCAATGCGTGGCGCTGATGCTTGTGGTACTATAGATTTCGTATTTCGCGTCCGTATCGTTTTCCCACCCAAGTATCAAAAAGTGCTGCCCAGGACGAGTGACCAGATCAATCTCCAGGACCGGAGACTGGCCAAGAAGTTTTGGCGTTAGCAAGCATGCGAAAAACAGGAGTGTGCTGAACCTTCCCATGGATTTTCTAGAGGGTCTGAATTTTGTGGTCAATAACATGATGCGCGTTGGTATCAGGTGAAGCAGTGGAGTGATCGTTCATGGAAAAATTACTGAGCGAACGATTTTGAACGTATCCATATTTCTTCTTATACAGACCCTTTTTCCAAAAAAAATTCACGCTCTCTTCGCCCGACCCCAGGCGTATTGCGTTTTCGAGTTGTGGTCGTGCCTTTTTTTCGTAATGCGGAAACCGCCGCTTCTACGGTTAAGTTAAAAGATTCCTTACAGAGGGTCCCAGAAGCGGCAAAAAAGAGAACCCATTGGCATCGGTATCCTGTTGGGTAAAGAACCGACGGTCTATACCAGAACCCATCATTCCCTCGGGGAACACGATCCCATGTAACACGTCCATCTTAACATCATAGAAAACGCAATGCCAGCGAAGGGTACAAGTCCCCATTCACCCCCTCCTGGAATATTCCACCATGCACCGTGCTTTCATATGCCCATACCGAAACACACGAACCCAGTGAGGGAAGCCCAAGTCAAACAAAACCCTCCCGATGGTTTCTCATCCTTTGGCATCTCTCCCAATACATCATTGTGTCTGACTCATCAGACGCGTCCATTACAAACCGTGGGCGGTTTTGGAATGCCACGGGTGTTCGTGAGGCTGGTCGCTTCTGAAAATTGGACCCTCATGGAAATATGGGCAATCGATATGCCTGCAGGAAACAAAGTTGCGAGGCACGCTTAATTACTTTTATCTGTCCCCTGACCAGTCATTAAAACCAATCCAGCCCTTGTTTTGTATGTTCTGTCTGAATTACAAGGTATATCATGATGGTTCATGATTCTTCCTGTGTTATTTTCTTTTTTTAGTTTTTTGGGACATGATCTTCCCGAGACTGGTACGTCCAAAAAAGCCTAATCGCCAAAACGCGAGCGGAAATGAATCACTTGAGCTAGGTCACTATTATGAAATCGAAGAAAGGGTTTACCCTCATTGAGCTGTTGGTTGTCATTGCGATTATTGCGATTCTCGCATCCCTGCTGCTGCCAGCTCTCGGCAAGGCCAAAGAGAAGGCCAAAGGAATCAAATGCAAGAATAACATGCGCCAGATTCAGCTGGCATGGTTCATGTATGCGGATGATTCAGAGGGCCGCGGCCATGAACGCCGCAATTGGATGCGATGGATTCCAGATGGTGGTGACTTCACCAATCCACTACCGGGGCGGGAGGGAATGATCAAGCCCTACCACCCCAGTGCCTATTGGGGCGTCGCCTATGTGGGCTATATCGGTTGGAGCCCACGAGTCTTCCAGTGCCCCTCGGCAAAGGCCGCGGATGATCAATACCAAGGCCCGCCGAAACAGGATGGTTTGTTCAACAATGGCTTCAAGTATGTCACCTACGGATTCAATGGATTTTATGGTTCGAAGAATCCCCGCGCGATCGGGCTCGATCTGGCCGTCTGGGAGGGCAAGATCGATGGGGAGACTCCCGTCCGGGCTCGAAGAATCGATAACTACAGTCAACCATCAGAGACCCTGATTTTTCAGGACGCCTGGGAAACGATGCTCGATGGAACAAGCGATACGCCCATCGCCCTGGGGCAATGGGCCAAGTACCCAGAACGACTTACGGAATACTATCGGCATGGAAATATCGGAAATATCATGTGGGCCGACGGTCACGCCTCCCAAGCCAAACGAGGCAAAATCAATTGGAAGGAATCATGGTATATCGGACAGCCTCTACGTGGGGACAGTCGTTAAGTTCTCTTACCGACTCCCTCACCTGACACGGAGATTGTCGAAGGCACCATGACCCGCCACACCGTCATTGTGAAACCATACGCCGCTACGATGCTGAAGAGCACTGGATTCAAGCCGATTTGCTGAATCGTAGGGGCATACTCAAGGTATCCTTCCAGAGCTAACCCTGGTCAAGGGAGGCACATGCCCGGCATCATGACAAAAACGTGGTCCAACGCTGTTTATCGAGTGGCTCTGTAAAACTGCTTCTCGACACTTGAAACATCAACCATGTGAGGTGAAGACGCATTCTCCACAGCCTCCCAATCTCCGTTCGGTGCATCCGAGGATTCCAGTTGACCTTCAAATGTGATGGTGAGCGAGCTGTCAGCTCTGCTGATTTGAATGGAAGGCAGCTCGGGTTTCTCGCCTATTTCAGGCAAAGGGGAAGCTCCGCCGGCCAACTGCAAGATATCCTCTTCCGAAAGCACGGTAGACCATACGGCCACATCGTCGATCAAGCCAGGAAAGGGATCACTGAAAAACTCGTTTGCCCCTCCTCCGAGGCGGAATCCTGAATTGACAAAACCACCACCAAAGGCTTCATCCTCGGGAAAAGCGTCCACATCGAATTCAAAATCGACTACTTCCTCATCTTCATTTGAGATGACTGGGGAATCATCCACCCAAATGGAAATCAAGTCCTCTTCCTGAAGGTAGGTCAGTGTCAATTGATGCCATGTCTCCAATTCCAGTATTTCCTCTGAATTGACTGCTCCAACCCAGCCCGTATCAAAACCGACACGAAGCCCGCTGACATAAAGGATCTTGGAGCCTTGGTTGTGCTCGGAATCTGCAGGAGATCGCCCAAGGATACCCGAACCTACCTCATCGCCTTCGGGGGCCGGTTCATCCAGAAATATCCGCGCGGTCCAAGTAAAGTCGCTGTTAAAATCAAAAGCTTCCGGATTCATGGCTGCCAGGTGTGCCATATCACCATCAAAGGTATTCAAGGCCTCTCCCGCCCCACCATAACCTTTATTGCCGGATGTAAGTTCAGCGTCATTGACGAGCTCGCCATCATGGTTGCCTTGAGGTGATAAATCCGACACCCGACCATCATCCAAGGTATCGAAATTCCAGAATGCCTCC
>JAAZXX010000799.1 GCA_014239995.1 Verrucomicrobiia bacterium | reverse complement strand
CGATAACATTTCCATGCATCCTGTCATTGAACGTATCAAGGAGACATTCACTCAGCGCGGAAAAGAACAATATGGAACGGAGTCGGTGACCCAGGTCCAACATGCTCTGCAATGTGGCATGTTGGCCGAGGCATCCGGGGCGGCTCGAACCTTGGTGACTGCGGCAACCTTGCACGATCTCGGCCATATCTTCCACGCTTCGCCACTCCCTGGAACCTGTGGCGAAAACCTGGATGACAAACACGAATGGGTTGCCCATGACTGGCTGAGGAAACATTTTGGTCCTGAAGTGGCCGAACCGATTCGGTTGCATGTCGTGGCCAAGAGGTACCTCTGTACCCAAAATCCCGGATACGAACAGGCATTATCACCCACCTCACTGAAGAGTTATCTTGATCAAGGCGGTCCCATGAGTCCCGAGGAAATGAGCGCATTTGAAGGGGAATCCTTTCACAAGGAAGCGTTGGCATTGAGAGTATGGGATGATCTGGCCAAGGAGCAGGATAAGGAAACCCCGGGTTTTCATCATTTCATGCCCACCTTGGAGGCGTGTTTGCAATAACGGGGTGCAATGAGACTCAAGGTTGGCACTTGTGATGATCATCCTTGGGCTCCTTGCTTTTGTCCAAACGCTCTGTTGCCCTCTGAAGCTTCTTCCTTTCCGGGGAACGGATCACTCCGATCTTTATGAGTTGCTTGAGCACTTTCCTCATGCACCTGACATACTGCCCACGATAATGAATACCCGAAGAAGCATTTGCAGAGGCTTCGTTGATCAAATCAGCCAACGAGATCCCGTCGGTTTCGACAGTATTTGAAACCCCGAAATCAATCCCCCGTTACCCATGTGTTCAGACTGATATCAGAGGTATCGTTCTGATCTGCGTGATCACCGATGTCGTCATCATTCGAGTCCATTACCCCATCGCTGTCGGTGTCAGGGGCAACTGGAGTGGGCCAAAGGATCACATTGGGCATGCTGGGCATACCACGTGCCTTATCAGCATCAGTTCATTCCCTGCGATGACCCGGAAGGGCAGGGTATTGACGGATGGAAAAACTCAACTCCCATGTTTATATGAGGGTATTCTTCAATGGCTTGTGCATTGCGAACAAACACGCTTACAGAACGAATCCGGAGAATATAACAAACAGTGCCAGAATCGCGATGATGAACAATCCCCACCAGGTCACAACGTTTGTATACCAGCAGTCGCCGAGGCCGTTGAAGATATTCATTTTGCGCCAATTGAAAGTAAGTTGATCCGTCACCTGCTCAGGTTTGGGGGGGGAAGTCAGTAAGCTCACCCCGATACAGACTGCCAGACAGAAGAACCAGTTGATCGATGCCTGGTTGGCGTAGGGCGACAGCCAGGCGGGAGACTCGGCAGCGAAGTTCAGGTAGAACTTGATCGCGATGCCAAGGGCGAAACCAGAAATGACTGCCGCCAGTGCACCGGCGCCGTTGATCCGACGCCAGAGGATTCCCAGCACAAAGACCGCGGCAAAAGGAGGTGCGAAGAAAGCGTAGAGCGATTGGATATATTCAAACAGGCTTCCACCGAGTTTGCCCACGAAGCCGCCCAATACGATGGAAATGGCCAGGATGATCACAGAGGAAATCACGCCGACTCTCACCAGTTGGCGATCCGATGCCTCAGGGCGGAACACCCGCTTGTAGATATCCAGCGTCACGATCGTCGAGGTCGAGTTGAGCACTGAATTGACAGTGGATTGAATCGCTCCGAAGAGCGCGGCGAGAAACAATCCACGCAGTCCGACGGGCACGAGTGACTGGAGCATCTGTACGTAACCCTTGTCGGCTTCAGGCTTCACCTGATCCCACGGACCCAGCAGGATCTCCGGATGCAGCGCGAAAAGGACCATTCCGGGCAGGACGGTGATCAGTGGCAGGAAGACCTTGATCCACCCGGCAAACACAATTCCCATCCGAGCGTCATATTCGCTCCTTGCGCCCAGTACGCGTTGGATCATGAACTGGTTCAG
>JAAZXX010000798.1 GCA_014239995.1 Verrucomicrobiia bacterium | reverse complement strand
AATCTTCATGCCCAATCCCTCCGGGGCGGAAGAACCTAACTTTTGAAAGAAATTGGGGAAAGTTTTTTTAACGCATGCCGGGTTTTGCATTACCATGCCTCCAACCTGAGAGGCGATGACCGCGAAGCACATGGCAATCCGGTGGTCGTTGTAAGTATGAATTTCAGCTCCGTGCAGCGGTCCAGGGTAAACAACCAGTGTGTTACCGCTTTCCTCCAGCCTTGCACCGCACTTGGTGAGTTCGTCATGGAGTGCCCTTACACGTTCGCATTCCTGAACGCGTAATCTGCCTAGATTCGTAAAAGTTGTCGGTTTTTCAGCCCAGGGAGCCATGATGATTGAGGTCATGATACTGTCACCTAAATCGGTTTCTCTCGAGACCCTTGCTGGCAGTGGCCAAAAGTTTGGAAATGCGGTGTCAACCTGCCAGCGGGTTCTGGGCCACGATGGGATCTCAATATATTCAAGGGCCTCAGGGTTGGAGGCACCCATCAGATACCTAATGGCCCAGAAGTAACTTCCTCCCGATGCGTCAGGTTCAATCTGGTAATCGGAATGCTTCCCCTTCGGGAAGGACTGCAGCATGGACCGGGTCATTTCGACATAAGGAGCGTTTGAGGCATCTTCCTCATGCATCTTGATATTCCAGCCGCCTGGTTCAGCTGCCAGCCATAGGGCTGAAGCAAACTGTGAACTTTCCTCGGTGGATACCACGCAGGCAGCCCCTGGTTTTGGGCCTTGACCTTGCACCATGGCGGGAAGTCGGTCAGTTCCCGTCTCAATCAAATACCCCAGTGCCCTGAGTGCGGCTACGAGCTCCTGCTGAGGCCGCTGATGCATGCGCTCCTCCCCGGAAATTCGGTAAAAACCCTGGCCCAGGCAAACCAGGGCCAGAATGAAACGTGCGGCTGTTCCGGCGTTGCCAACAAACAATTCCAACGGTTCCTGCAGCGTCCCTCCGGGCCGAATCCTGCCTCCCATGCCACGAACCCTGATACGTCGATTGGCATCATCACTGGCTTCCGGAAGGATCAGGATATCCACACCAAGGCGTTCCAGGCATTCCACCATGACTTGTGTGTCCTCACTCCAAAGGGCCCCTTTGAGGGTGGTGGTTCCCTCGGAAATTGCGGCCAGGACCAATGCTCTGTTTGTGATGCTTTTGGACCCGGGGATGCCGATAGACGTTTTTTTTGGTCTTTCAATCGGGTGTAACAGAATAGAATCAGGTAGTGGCATGGGTGCTTGTCGCTGGCTTGTTTTTCAACTCTCTTAGGGTGTTATTCCACACTGCGGCTTGGGCGTCGCATCAAGTAATTTGCAAGCCATGCGTCACGTCGAGCTTTACTCTCGCTCAACCACTTGAAAAGCGCCTCGTGTTGTTCCTGTTCAATGGACACTCGGATCTCCTTACACTGCGTAAGATGTGTGTCCAGAGATTCAAGCAAGGCTTCTTTATTGGAGGCAAGGATATCCGCCCACATTTCGGGTGATCCTGAAGCCACGCGCGTGGTATCCCTGAAGCCGCTGCTGCACAGGCTTGCCTGTTCCTCGCCGTGTGCAGGGTCAAGTGTCCAACCTGCCAGCAGGGCAGCGAGGACGTGTGGAAGATGGCTGCATCTGGCGACCAGTCGGTCATGCTCTTCTGGATTCATAGTGACGGGAATTCCTTCAACCTGGCGCCAGAGTTGCTCCACCTGCTGCGCGGCTTCAGTTGTCGATTCCCTGCCCGGCGTCAATACGCAGGTCGCTCCTGAGAACAGGGAGGCATCCGCATTTGCAAGGCCCTGTCGTTCACTGCCTGCCATGGGATGAGACCCGACATAAACCGCCTGAGATTTGCGTAGAAGGGGTTCGAGATCCCTGACGAGCGGGCCCTTGACACTGCCCACATCGGTCACCACAGCCCCAGGCTTAAGGAAGCCAGCCATGACTTTTGTAATAGGCAGCATCCTGAGCACAGGCGTACACAGAATGACCAGGTCAGCATTTTTAACAACCGTTTCGATATCCAAGGAGGCCTCA
>JAAZXX010000797.1 GCA_014239995.1 Verrucomicrobiia bacterium | reverse complement strand
CTCCATAGCGAACATGTGATCAAGGATTATTCATGAGCACCCGCCAAAAAACCGTATTTGTCAGTGGTTGTTTTGATTTGCTGCACAGCGGCCACATCGCCTTCTTTCAGGCAGCCGCCAAGCACGGTCACCTGATGGTTGCCGTGGGATCGGACCGCACCATCTTTGAGTTGAAAGGAAGACCGCCCTTGACCAGTGAGGAGGAACGTCTCTACATGATACGCTCGGTCGAGTCTGTTCATGAGGCTTTCATTTCCGAGGGAAGAGGTATGCTGGATTTTGAAAAGGACCTGGCGCGCATCCATCCGGACGTGTTTATCGTCAACGCGGATGGGGACATACCGGAAAAAAGAGCCTTGTGTGCGTCACTTGACGTTTCCTATCGCGTGCTTGCTCGCGAACCTCACCGGCATTTTAAGCCTAGATCCACCACCGCATTGAGAAATCGAGTCGAGATGCCCTATCGACTGGACCTTGCAGGTGGATGGCTTGATCAGCCGTTCATCAGCAAAATGCATGCTGGCCCTGTGATTACCATCTCACTTGAGCCGTTCATCGAATTCAATGAGCGCAGTGGGATGGCTTCGAGCACACGGCGTACCGCTATGGACCTTTGGGGCCCCGTTCTTCCCGTCGATGATCCCCAGAAATTAGCCCGCATTCTTTTTTGTTGTGAGAATCCACCCGGCAGCAAATACATATCTGGTTCGCAGGATGCGATCGGGCTTACCCATGCAGGGTTGGCGAAATCGGATTACTCGGGTGAGTATTGGCCATGCCGCATCGAATCCCTGCATGATGAAACGGTGATCCAGTTTGTTGAGAATCATATTTTTCTCAAACCCATGGGTCCTCGGGCCGAGTCGTTCGATATCATGCAGCATACTCATTTTACCACCGAGGCCGTCAAAAAGCTTTCGGATGCTTCCAGTGAAGTGTGGCGATCACTTCAGGAGAAGGATCCGCGTCAGTTGGGAGATGCGGTTCGGCGTTCTTTTGAGGCGCAGATATCTCTTTTTCCCAGCATGTGTAATTCCCAGATCGAGTCGGTCATTCACCCATATCGAGAGGAAGCCCTGGGCTGGAAATTGAGTGGGGCCGGTGGAGGAGGATACTTGGTTATTGTGAGTGAAACGCAGCCAAGGGATACGGTAAGACTGGTGGTTCGGCGGCCATGATGAGACGAAGGAAGATGTCAGGTGGAGCGCCACGTTCTCGACCGGGCATGCAACGACCTTGAATTGAGCAGACTCGATGCACTCATACTTTGAGAAAGAAGATGTGGAAAACGCAGATAAGCTCCTGTGCCGGGAGCGTTTTGCCGCGCTATTGGAATCGTGTCGCATCTCTGAATCCCTTGGTAAAGGAGAACTTGCAGCGTATTATCGGGGCCTTGCCTGGGAAGGGTTACATTCCATGGAACAAGCCCAGTCATGCTTGCATCGTTGTCTTGAACTCAATCCTAAGAATGATCTTGCCTGGGGGCACCTGGCGCGCATCTGTTTTGAGGAGCATCAGTATGAAAGGGCTTTTCAATGTGCTCAACAAGCCCACAGGTTGAATCCGCAACGCCTTTCAAATAGTGTCCTCTGGTCCAAGGTGCTGCGAAACCGTCAGCAATTATATGAGGCAGAAAGGGTCTTGCAGGAGCATGCAAGTGAGCCCTGTGATGATCCTTCATACACGGAGGCTAGGATCGAGACATTCCTGGCTCAGGGACTGCTGGAGGAAGCCCAAAAATGCAGCCGGACAAGTGCGTATTTCCAAGATCTCTACCGTCCGTTTTTTGCGCGACGAAAACAGTTTCATGCGGTTGATGAATATTTTTGTTCCCTGTGTCATGCAACATGGCCGGGCCAGATCATGAAACAGCCTGACCTGGATACCACGCTTACCATCTTTCATCTGGAGTCATTCTATATTCCGTTATCCTTCCGGAGATCCTTCTGCGTCTATTGTTCACAATTTGTGAAAGGCATTGATCTCAAACAAACCCTGAGGCAGAAAGTTCCCGCATCCTATTCAGAGCT
>JAAZXX010000796.1 GCA_014239995.1 Verrucomicrobiia bacterium | reverse complement strand
GCCTCCTGCCAAAGCATCTCTGGCGGTGGGCGATTTTTCCAGGGATCATTTTTGTTCCACCACGTGATGACTGGTCCAACATGCAGGTCCTCGGCTTTCATCAGTAGTGGCACATCCGCCAGTGGTCGATGAATGTGTAGTTCTCCAGACCACCATCCTTCCTCGGACAAATGTGCGAGGCGCTTGAGGGAATGATGCAGTTTGAGCGGAGCTGCTTTCGACTGAACCGTGAAAGTGCCCTCCAGGACGGCATATTCCGGCCCCCTATGAACCCGGAATTGATACCTGCCTGCATTCAACTCCAGTTGAACATCGCCAGGGGTCACGAAATGGTCTTTCCAGAAAGGCAGATCCGGTGCCTCCACAGGCCTGTGATCCGCATCCATGAGGTGGATGCGGCAGGGCAGTGGCTTTGTGTCATCGTTTTCGGTGATACGCCAATGCACCTCGCTTGCGTGGGCGAAAGATCCGAGGGCTGTTACCAGGTAGAGAAAGCCATATGCGCTGCAAATGTTGTGGATCCATGGCGATAGGAGGCCAGGCCACCCGGAGCCCGCGTTCTGGATACGGTTACACTCCTGAAAAGACACTTGCATACCTTGAGCATGGATTATTCCATCCATCAGGTCACGCCTGAAAGCCTGCTGGACCTGAGCCTCCATGCGCACGCAAGTACATTGAATTCAGGGTTGAATCCCTGGAAAAATGGGGCATAATAAAACTTGTTGTAACTTGAACAAGATTATGAGTGACTTGAATCCATCATTGAATATCGTTGCCTACTTGAAGCCCTCCTGCGGTTGGAGCCAGGGAGTTCGCGCGATCATGCGTAAATACAATCTTTCCTTCGAAGATCGTGATATCATCAACGATCCCGTTCAGCGGCAGCAGATGATTGAGAAAAGCGGCCAGATGCTCAGCCCCTGTGTTGAGATCAACGGTCACATGCTGGCCGATGTAAGCGGTGAGGAAGTCGAGGCCTTCATGCTGGCAAACAGTATGGTTCAACCCTCCGGCGTGGAGCCTGATGCCCCCATCAACGCCCCCTGTCCGGATGAAGTTCCCCAGCCGCAGAACATGCAGTTCCGGAGCTGAGCAGGTCTCGAAGATCTACCCATTAATGATTTCGTGAACGGAAGCCCAGAGGCTTCCGTTTTTTGTCGATGCTTTCAAGTCAGGTTATTTCATGGCAGGATGATCTCCTGAACTGGCATGCAAACGGAGATGGATAGAGACACCCGGAAGACCTGGTCACTTCGTGATGTGGTGGATTTCGAGTTTTTCACCAGCGAACTTGCATCTGATGCCTCCGGAAAGAAAGAGCAGGAAATAAGGCATTGGTTTCAGACCTTTTGCGCTCGCAAGGCTATTTCACCCGACATGAATCAACCCCACCCCGGGGTCCTCATGGCATGGCTTCAGGATCAACGGAAAGCCATGCCCGATGAACTGCCCTCTCCCGGTCAGGCCTGGCAGGGCCTGATGCAGGGCCTGACCTTCCTGGTGCTGGCGCTGGGTCTCCTTGCGGGTGGAACGGTGACCTCGGGCCTCCTCCGCTACGACGGGGCGCAGGCCATCAACGTGGCCATGTTGCTCGGGGTCCTGGTGATCCTGCAGCTGGCTTGGAGCGTCGTCTCATGGATCCTGCTTGCCGGCAAAGGGGCACGAGTGTTCCCGATGCGTGCGGGCCTGTCGGGTTCCCTGCTGCGTGCTTCACTCCATGGGGCCTCCACGCGCCTGCACCGCCATCTGCTGTCCCGGGTCTCGGGGGAGCAGCGCATGCATTGGGAAACCTTCTGGCAGCGCCTGTCCCAGGGGCTTGGCTCGGTGACTCCATGCTTCACCTGGCCGATCCTTTCGAGGATGCAATCCCTTGGGGTGGCCTTCAATCTCGGTGCAATCATGACCTTTTTCACAAGCGTCGTGTTCCGTGATCTTGCCTTTGGGTGGCAGACCTCCATGCAGCAGGTTTCCAATCAGCGTGTTGCCGATTGGGTTCAATGGATGTCGCTTCCATGGAACTGGATATGG
>JAAZXX010000795.1 GCA_014239995.1 Verrucomicrobiia bacterium | reverse complement strand
GCAGATAACAGCCGCAGCGCAGGAAGAACGCTTTTCTCGGAAAAAGCACGATGAGCGTTTCCCGGAGAATGCAGTTCAATTTTGCCTTCAAGAGGCTGGAATAACCGCCGATGAATTGGACTACGTTGTTTTTTATGAAAAGCCGTTTCTAAAGTTCGACCGCCTCATCGAAACTTATCTGGCCTACGCTCCCCGAGGATTCTGGTCCTTTTCAAAAGCCATTCCACAATGGCTAAAAACCAAATTCCATCATCCGCGGGAGATTCGCAAAGCGCTAAAGAAACAGTATCAGGGGCCGATTCTCTTTATGGAACATCACATGTCCCATGCCGCCAGCGCGTTTTACCCAAGTCCATTTGAGGAGGCTGCAATCCTCACCCTCGACGGGGTCGGAGAATGGGATACCACTAGCGTGGCCGTGGGCAAGGGTAACAGAATCCGTATATTGAAAACGATCCACTTCCCCCACTCGATCGGTTTGCTCTACAGTGCCTTTACTTTCTTCACCGGGTTCAGGGTTAACAGCGGCGAATATAAATTGATGGGGCTCGCGCCGTATGGAAACCCCAACTACGTCGACCTCATCCTCGAGGAGCTGGTTGATATCAAGGCGGACGGATCCTTTGCACTCAACATGGATTACTTCACCTATCCTTACGGACTTACGATGACCGGAAAGGCGTTCGAAGCCCTGTTTGGCATTAAGCGCCGCCTGCCCGAAGAACCACTCAAGCAGATCCATATGGATATCGCTGCCAGTATTCAGGTAGTCACCGAAAGGATGGTGTTGGCCCTAGCCAGGCATGCCAAGGAAATCACAGGAATGAACAAACTCTGTCTGGCGGGTGGCGTGGCTCTGAACTGCGTGGCCAATGGTAAAATTCTCCGGGGAAAACTGTTTGACGACATTTGGATCCAGCCGGCTGCCGGAGATGCGGGAGGCGCATTGGGTGCCGCATTGTTTACCCACTATCAATTGCAGGACAACAAACGCGAGGTTCAAGTACAGGACTCCATGCGAGGAAGTTTACTCGGCTCCAGCTGGACGAACGAAACCATTGAAGCTGCTGTCGAATCCGAAGGAGCGCTCCATCGACGTATCGACGACGAAGCAAGCTTGCTGGAAACAACAGCCGAGTTGTTGGCGGAGGAAGCTGTCGTTGGCTGGTTTTCCGGTCGCATGGAATTTGGGCCGCGTGCGTTGGGAGGTAGAAGCATTTTGGGAGACCCCAGATCCAGCGACATGCAAAGCCGGATGAATCTTAAAATCAAATTCCGGGAGTCCTTTCGTCCCTTTGCCCCTTCTGCTTTAGAAGAGGACGGCGCAAACTATTTTGAAGCCTTGGACTCATCACCCTACATGCTCCTCGTGGCTCCTGTGGAAGATTCCATCCGTAAGGACCTCAGTGAGGGAAACCAGAAGCTCATGAAAGATCCCGATCTTCTGAAGAGGGTCCATGTAGAACGCTCAAAGCTACCGGCAATCACGCATGTCGATTACTCTGCACGTGTGCAGACCGTGACCGAAGCCCGTTATGGGCGTTACTACCGACTGATAAAGGCATTTAAAGAAAAGACCGGTTGCGCTGTGCTCGTAAATACGAGTTTCAATGTCCGCGGCGAACCCATCGTTCAAACTCCTCAAGATGCGCTGCGGTGTTTCTTATCTACCGGCATGGATGTATTGGTAATGGAGAACTGTATTTTACTTAAGAAAGACCAACCCGAAGCGTTGCTCGACAGGTGTAAAGGATATGAGGAATCATTCAACCTGGATTAGGCCGGACTTTCATCTTATGAGTTCAAACTCCATTTTAATTCTTTATAATGTCTCCAGCGCATATTGGCATTTATTGTCGATGGACGATTGTATTTTTCGACTTCCAACTGGACAACTATCATGCGCTTAGAACCATTCACCGAGAAGCTAAGATGAATACAGTTAATAAGAATCCTTCTGCTCGAGACTTAAGAAAGTTCGCATTCACCATGATTGTTGGGATGCCTATTGTTGGGGCCGTCTGGACGGGAATC
>JAAZXX010000794.1 GCA_014239995.1 Verrucomicrobiia bacterium | reverse complement strand
GGTGAGGGCCCCAGGGTGGTTTATTTAATGGCTCCCCCTGATGATGAAGAAAAGATTGAGGCCATTGAGGATTATTTGTTTGAGCACGGATTAGAGGTGGTCATCCCCGTCTTTTCCGGGACGGAAGCCGAGGTCTCTGAGGCGCATATGGAGAACCTGCGAATTTGTGACTCCGTGTTGATTTATTTCGGCTCGGCCACACGGCAATGGGTCAACATGAAGCTTAACAATATGATCAAGGCATCCGGCCAGGGGCGGACCCAACCCATCCGGGAGAAAGTGATCCTCATCGCGCCGCCGGAGTCCCGTCACAAGGAGCGGTATCGCTCGCATTTAGCTGAAATCATCCAGATCCCGGGCGATAGTCTTGGCCCCCTGGATTCATTCATCACCAAGGTCAAGAGTAAGGATTAAAAACCATGTTCGAAGGCAATCCGTTTCCAGGTCTGCGCCCGTTTGAGTTCGACGAAAACTACCTGTTCTTCGGTCGCGAAGAACAGGTGTCCCAGCTCCTTCAGCGACTGGGCAACACACGTTTCCTTGCTGTAGTCGGTGCATCCGGCAGCGGGAAGTCATCGCTTGTGCGGGCCGGTCTGCTTCCGGAACTGCACGGTGGCACCATGACTAGCACCTCCATCGCCTGGGATATTTCCATTATGCGGCCCGGCGGCGATCCCTTGACCAAACTTGCCCAAGCCTTGGTTGAATCGAATTTATTTGGAGATGTCAACGAGGAGAATGTGTTGCAGACCCGAGCCACTCTCAGCCGCAGTGGTCTTGGGCTCATCGAGGCATACCGCCAATCTGACATCGAGGAGGGCTCAAACCTTCTATTGCTGGTCGATCAGTTTGAGGAAATCTTCAGGTTTCGCCAAAGTGGAGACAAGGCAGGCCAGGAAGCCTCCCATTTCATCCAGTTGTTGCTGGAGACCGCCCGTCAAACAGAGTTTCCCATCTTTATCATCCTTACAATGCGTTCAGATTTTCTGGGTGACTGTGCGGAGTTCCAGGGCTTGGCGGAGGCGGTTAATGAGGGGGAGTACCTGATCCCTCGTCTTAATCGCAAGCAGCGTGCAAGGGCTATCGAAGGCCCGGTGAAGGTTGGGGGTGCTGAAATCTCTCCCCGATTAAAACAGCAGTTGTTGAATGATATTGGGGATGATCCAGACCAGTTGCCAATCCTGCAGCATGCCCTCATGCGCATGTGGGATTATTGGCTTAATAATGCGAATCGGGAGCAGGCCTTGGATCTTGATCATTACAACGGCATCGGTCGAATGACTGAAGCTTTGTCGCGTCATGGTGACGAAGTTTATGAAGAGTTGCCAGATGACAATCATCGGCTGCTGTGCATGAAGCTGTTTAAGGCAATCACCGAAAAACAAGGTGATGGACGCGGAGTGCGCCGTCCGCTGCCTTTTAGTGAAATTGATGAAATCACCGGTCACCAACGAGACAAGATGCTGACGGTGATTGATGCCTACCGGCCAATCGGGCGAACATTCATCATGCCGGGTGAAAATGTCAAAATACACGACAAGATTATCATCGATATTTCCCACGAAAGCCTCATGCGCGTCTGGCAGCGCTTGAAGAACTGGGTGAATGATGAGGCGGATTCAGCGCGAATTTACATTCGCTTGTGTGAGACGGCTCAATTGCACAACAGAGGGGAAGCCGGTTTCTATCGCGATCCCGATCTGAAGATTGCCTTGGCATGGCGGGACAACAATAAACCGAATGCCAACTGGGGAACTCGCATCAATGACAGTTTTGAACTCGCTATGCGCTTCCTCGACGATTCGAGGGAGGATTTTGAGGCGGAACAAAAAGCCAAGGAAGAAGCCAGAAAACGCGAGTTGGAACAGGCCAAGGCCCTGGCCAAAGCCGAAAAACAACGCGCCGAAATTCAAAGAAAATCAGCCAAGCGAAACAAAGTCTTTGCTGTCTTCCTATTCGCCTTGGCTTGCTTGGCTGGCTTTATGGCCTATCAGGCAACTGAAGCCGAAAAAAGAGCCGTCGATTCTGAAGGAAAAGC
>JAAZXX010000793.1 GCA_014239995.1 Verrucomicrobiia bacterium | reverse complement strand
GATCATGGAACATCCCCTGTCATCACCCATCATGGGGTGGTCATGACACGCATGCACGAGGGAGAATCCTGGCTAGTGTGCTATGATCGCCCGACAGGTTCGCTGCTCTGGAAGGTTGCACGCAATTATCAAACCCCCACTGAGGGCGACCATGGATACAGTACGCCAATTATCACTCAGATGAACGGTGAAGAAGTGATTCTTGTATGGGGAGCCCAGCATTTGACCGCACACGACCCCGTCAACGGTGAGGTCCTGTGGACTTGTGGTAATTTCAACCCGAAAAACGTGGCCTTCTGGCCTGCTGTCGCCACACCTGTCCTGATTGGTGACGTGGCAGTGGTCCCATTTGGGCGGGCAGATAAGCGACAGCCAAGACTGCATGGCATACGCCTGGCCGGGAGCGGGGATGTCACGGCTTCAAACCGGCTTTGGAAGACTGACAAGCATAGTTCCTTTGTCCCCTCCCCAACGAGCAATGGAACATTTGCACTGGTCCTGAGCGATCGTGGGGTGATTGCATGTATCGAACCATCCTCCGGTAAAGAAACCTGGCGGCTCGAACTTCCTAAGCATCGATCCAGTTTTTATGCCTCTCCATCCGTAGCAGGCAACCTACTTTATGCAGCACGAGAGGATGGCACAGTATTTGTCGTGGATATCACAGGAACTGCGTCCCTAGCTTCCGAGCAACACCTCGGGGAACGACTGATTGCCTCCCCGGTGGCATTTGAAAATCGAATCATCCTTCGAGGTGAGAAGAACCTCATGTGCTATGTCACCCGATAAAACGACCATGAAAAAACGAACCTTTCTCAAGACGGCCGCTGGTTTGGCGGGGTTGACATCAGTGGGGTCTGCATGCCTAAGCACGTCCACCGGAATCCATCACCACGGCGTCTCCAAGGCAAGTCGCATCAAACTCGGTGTATCCTCTTACTCATACTGGCATTTCAGGGAACCCAAAACACCCATCGAGACAGTCATCGACAAAGCGGCTGCACTGGGACTTGAAGGTGTGGATATATTACATCGACAAATGGATTCGGAAGAGTTGCCCTACCTGCAAAAGCTTAAGCGCCACGCCTTCATCAACGGGATTGACCTCATTGCCTTGTCGATTCATCAGGACTTCGTGGATCCCGATAAGAGTGTTCGAAAAAAAAATATCGACCATACCATCCGATGTATTCAGTTAGCTCATGAGATGGGTATACCATGTATTCGTTTGAACTCCGGTCGATGGAACACCATTCGATCCTTTGACGACCTGATGGCCGCACGCGGTTCCGAGCCCATCCTTCCGGGATACACCGAGACGGACGGCTTTGGATGGTGTATTGACAGCATTGCCGAATGTCTTGAGCAAGCTGCCCGCCATGGGGTGCTGCTTGCCCTGGAAAACCACTGGGGACTGACACGCACTCCCGAGGGGCTCCTCAGGATCCTCAATGCCATTGAATCACCTTGGCTCGGGGCTCTACTGGACACGGGCAACTTCCTGGAGGAACCGTATGACAAACTCCAGCAAGGCGCATCCCGGGCTGTGTTTGTGCAAGCCAAAACTTACTATGGTGGAGGCGAATGGTATACCCTCGATCTGGATTACGATCGCATCGCCGGGATCCTCAAAGACGCGGGATTCCATGGCTACGTGTCCATTGAGTTTGAAGGCAAAGCCAATGCGGACGTGGGAGTGGCGCGCAGTGTGGAAGTACTGCGATCAGCGCTGGGTTAGGACCGCTTGAAATGAAGCAACCTGCGGATCAGCACACGGCCAGGACCTGCGATCCAGAACCTGCGTGTGACCTGAAGCTCAAACCTTCATCCCCATCTTCCTCATCAGGCAAAACTGCCGACGCAATGCCCGTCATCATCCTGAAGGGCATCGGCGGCTTGCAATCCACCAAGCTGGCAGGAATGGGAGTCCATACCGTCCAGGACCTGCTGATGCTCCGCCCAAGACGTTATGAGGACAGGTCCTCCCTGAGGACCATTTCCGAATTGGAATTAGGTTCAACCACTTCCATTCACGGCCAAGTG
>JAAZXX010000792.1 GCA_014239995.1 Verrucomicrobiia bacterium | reverse complement strand
CCTCGGCCATCCATGACCATGAATCCAGGGTGGCCCAGCGTCCTCCGTTTTCAACTTCAAAGTTGACTTAAGCCGATGGGGCAGCATCCGAGTTGGGTTCCATAAAAACAAAGGCCATACCGGATTCCTGATGATCCATCGAGTTTTTCAAGACGAGAACCATGTCATGAGGGCAACACATGCTGATCATTGAAAGGATCGACGAAACGGTCATCCAAGGGTGAAATAACCTTGGAGGCGAGTATCACCATGCAAAGCGTTTCACAAGGGTACCATCTCCACCACAAGGCGTCCAACGCGGGTCTTGACGAGGTTGCAGTCAACGTAGGAGGCCTCTCAGGAGTCAAGACGCTGACAGGTCTCACGTTCTCCATTCCCCAGAACTCAATGATACCCTCGGATCAGGGGCAGTCCACTCAGGGACCGCCTGGAGAACCGAGAATCAAGTTGGGGAGAAAAGTGGTCAGAAACGGCATGTAAGTGATAAGTATCACGCTGATGGCCACCACCAGCAACATCGGCAGGGAGGCTCGTGCAACCTCCATCACGGGGCGCTTGAAGCGGTAAGCCGATAAAAACAGGTTCAAACCGACGGGCGGAGTCAGGTAACCCAGCTCGAGATTGGCCAGGAAAATGATGCCCAAGTGGACGGGATCGATTCCAAAAGCGATTCCGAGAGGCAGGAGCAAAGGCACCACTACGACGATGGCCGAATAAATATCCATCAGACACCCCACCAGCAGAAGGAAGACATTCAGCGCCAGCAGGAAAACATACTTAGATTCAATATGGGTGGTTCCCCACTCAATGGCGATATCGGGGATCATGGCAAACACCAGGAAATCCTTGGTAAAACTCATGGCGACTCCAAGAATCAACAAGACCCCTCCCACCAGTTGGCCACATTCTGTCATGACCCGAGGCAGGTCCTTGGTGGGATGCAGTTCACGGTGAATCACCATTTCCACAAACAAAGCATAGAGGGCGGTCAAGGCCGCGGCAGCAACGGGCGTGCTGAAAATACCGCTGAACAGGGCCGTCAAGGCGACAACCGGTATCATGAGTTCCCATTTCGCCTCCCAGACCGCCCGACGCGCCTCCTGCCAGTCGAAGCGCCGACTGGTCACTGTTTCCTTCCGGACCAGCATACGGCTGTAAAGGGTCACCAGGAACACCATCAGAAGTCCAGGAATGAGGCCTCCCAAAAACATATGTTCAAGACGTAAACCCGTCTGAACATTGGCGTTTGCAACAATAAAATAGAGAATAATCGGCAAGGAGGGTGGAAACAAAATACCCAGAGCCCCTGCACCGGTAATCAAACCAAGGGATGATTTCTCGCCATAATGTGCAGCGGTCAGGACAGGCATTAAAAGCGGTCACAGAGCCAGAATGGTGACCCCGGATCCTCCAGTAAAGGCGGTGAAGAAAGCGCATACAAGGACCGTTGCAATGGCGGGTCCCGCCCGAAACTGCCCCACAAAGGACTGAAATACCCGAACCAAACGCCCGGAGGCCTGACTCTCTGCCATGAAATAACCGGCAAGGGTAAATAAGGGGATGGTTGGAATGAGCGCTTCTGTCGACATGGAGTAATGGCTCGTGGCAACACCGGAAAGAGGAAAGTCCTCCTGCCAGAGATACAGAAGGGTGGCCCCACCCAATGCGGTGTAGATAGGAGCCCCAAGGACGGTGGCGAGGATCAACAATGCGATGGCTGGCAAACGCATACCCTCAACAGGAATGCCACCTGACCACAAGCCCCACCCCGCCAAGGAAACCAGGGCAAGACAAAGACATCGGGCCCACCACTCAGTGCCACAGCGCCATATCAAACGCAGTGCTATCAATCCAAACCCGAATGGCAGAATGGCCTGAATCCACCAGCGGGCCACACCATAGGCAATCTCATTCCCTGCTCCCCGTTCATCCTGCAGGAACTGCCACCCCGCAAAAGCCAGGAGACCCGTGATCAATGCAGCCCAACTGTTGGCAACCAGGTCCGCGGCAAGCTTCCAGGGTCCCTTCAGGAACTGGGCAAGGGT
>JAAZXX010000791.1 GCA_014239995.1 Verrucomicrobiia bacterium | reverse complement strand
TCAGCAAGCATCCTTGGCCCATGCGCGGAAGAAACAGGGAGAGCCGCAGACAGGCCCTGAGATACACAACAAAAGCAAGGGTTTCATCAAATTTTTCCCGACCCTGGAAAAGCAAGGGCCTGATAAAAATCACGGCAAGTTTGTAGATGAGGCTTTTCCTGTAAAGGTGCTTACCTTTGAAGGCCCTGAAGGAATCAGGGTCCTGGGAAACCAGATTGTCAATCAAGGCACTCTTGCCCACCCCATCGCATCCCATGATGCTCAGCAAGCGGAGCCGCCTCGGAGGCATCAGGAAGATAGTTTGCCACAAGTCCACCCAGGTTCGATGCCTGGATTTGGTTTGCAGGGAAAAGGTATCCTCGAGAATCCTCAACATGTGACCTTCCAGCTTGCGGGGAATCCGACAGGTCTCGAGGAGCGTTTCGATCATATCCGCAAGTCCGGATTCCATCTCGGTGAGACATCGTGCCCGGTAGACTTCTAGTCGCTCAGTGGTTTCTGGATCACTTAACACCTTTTTTTTGCAGACCAGATGATGAATGTAGACAGCCAGTTCAATGCGCAGGGGCCACCGCTGGATGGAACTTTCAGTTATCTGTATGGGCCCAAGGGCATTTTCGTAGGAAATCAAGCGCCGCCCCCGATCAATCTGGGTCAGATAAATCCAAAGATCCAGTACAAGACACTGGGTACCATCCAAGGAAAGCAGTCGTAACTCGACTTTTTTCTGCCGACGACACGTGACACGAAGGTGACAGCGTCCTTCCATCACCCAGATTTTCACCTGGCGCACAAGCAAGTCAATATCCTTCCTGGTCCCTAAAAGGTCCACATCCCTCTCTCGCAACCAGTCCTCAGGCATACCCTTGCCGCGCAACTGAATCAGACGCCATGGTCCATCTTGGATGGATTGGCAGCAAGCAAGGAGGGAGCTTGAGGACTCAGTGGATGGAGATGGATTCGCCATGTCGCGTATCTGGTTTTATTTGTTCGCTCCCCGCCACCCCGTTCGCAAGCGCATCCTGAAGGCCAGCATACCTTCCTTGCCACTGATCTTGATACGCTGGAGCAGAAAAGGATCCAGGCAGTTCCAATCAGAAATGCCAGGCTCTGTCGTCACGGCTCCCAGATATCCGGCCCCCCTTGCCAGACCTGGATCCTCGGGCTGCAGGATTCCAAATGGATAGGCAAAGGCCTTGATATTGATCCCGAACTTGGATTCAAGCAGTTCCTTACTTTGAAGCATTTCCATTTTTTTAGCCCCAGCATCCATGAGCCCGAAATTTGGGTGTGTCATGGTGTGTGAACCAATTTCCACGCAACCGCTCTCAATCAATTCCATTACCTGGGAATCCGACAGCTTTGGTTCTCGCATCAATTCTCCTGAATCGTGGTGTCTTTTTTTATGCATTGACCATTCCTGATGATGGCGATTCACAACCAGGAAAAGCGTGGCACAGGCGTCGTATTTTTTAAGAATGGGCAAAGCGGTTGTGCAATTATCAGCAAAACCATCATCAAAGGTAATCGCCACGCTTTTCTCTGGAATCCTGCTCCCCTGCTCCAACAAGGCCGTCAGGGTAAAAAAACGCCAACCATTCTCCTTGAGCCACCTGATCTGTTGTTCAAACAAGTGCGGTGAAACGCGCATTCCATTAAACCCGGCCCGCTTGATTGGATCCCGTATCATGTGATACATCAAGATGCGCGGGTGTCGTTGATCGATAGCCGGGCGCCACCAGGCGTAACGCCAGGAAAACCAGATAAGCCAGGTCAAAGAGGCTAAGCCTGAAATTGCCCAGAGGGTGTTCATTCAAACTGTTCCGAATCCAGGGAATGGAAATGGAGTCTCAAGCCCCTGAATTTCCGTCCAGATAGCTCTGTAAGAGGATGGCCGCCGACATGGAATCCACCTTCTGCTTCCGCTTGTCCCATAATTGCAGTACCACTTTTTTGTAATACTAATCTGGCATCTGACAAATCAATATTTACAGTTAAATGTTGAGTAATTACTTCCGCAATTCCTTTAGTAGCAATATTTAATCT
>JAAZXX010000790.1 GCA_014239995.1 Verrucomicrobiia bacterium | reverse complement strand
GCACTTTTCAGTGGCGCATCTCCCTTCTGGGCTTATGCTCTCACAAACGCGAACTGGGTTCTGGATTCAGGCGGCGCAAGGCAGCGGTCTGAGTCAGACCATGACGATACCCCATCGTAAGGAAATCGAGATAATTGCATCTAAAAGGGTTTGAATGCTTAGTTTATGACGATCACGAATCGACGACATTTTCTCAGAAGCGTCGGCATGACAGCTGCTGGTTTTACAGGCTTACAAAGGTTTTGCCGCTCCCAGGTTTCCGCCCAGACCCTGAGTGTGCCTGGCGCAATCCAGGCCTATCAGAACGAAACAACCTGCTACGGGGACCTTGTCGAAGATCCTGGACGCATCCTGGATCTGCCGGAGGGATTTCAATACTCGGTGCTCTCCATGACCGGGGATACCATGTCCGATGGGCTGCGGACACCAGGTGCCCCTGACGGCATGGCTGCCTTCACAGCCCTGGACGGAAAGGTAGTCCTCGTGCGTAATCACGAACTCACCGACGACCAGACCTTCGAGGGTCCTTTTGGTATCCTGAATGAAAAGCTACATGGTTTGGATATCAAAAAGTTTTATGATGCTGGTATCGGTGAGAAAAGGCCCCAGCTGGGCGGTACGACTAACCTTCTCTACAACCCTCGAGATCGCAAGCTGGAGCGACACTTCCTGAGTCTTGCTGGCACAAAGCGCAATTGTGCGGGTGGACCAACGCCATGGGGTACCTGGATCAGCTGTGAAGAAACCGTCTCCATCAAGGATGATTTCCATGCCTTGGACCATGGTTATAATTTTGAAGTTCCTGCCACCCCTTCCATGGGACTGGTTGACGCGGTTCCTCTAAAGGAGATGGGACGCTTCAACCATGAGGCCATTGCGGTGGATCCTGCCTCCGGTATCGTGTATCAGACTGAGGACAGGGACGATGGCTTGATCACGCGATTCATTCCCCGGGAAAAGAACAATCTGCGCAGGGGAGGCACCCTGCAGGCGATGATTATCCGGGATCATTTCGCTTGTGACACCCGCAACTGGCCGGATACAGGGAATGCCTGCGTTCCCTTGGAAACGCCCATGGCGGTTTCATGGATGGATGTGGAGGATCCGGAAAATCCCGAGGATCAACTTCGAATCAAGGCTTACGAGGCCGGTGCGGCCATTTTCGCACGAGGAGAGGGCATGTGGTATGGCAACAACCGGATTTATTTTGCCTGTACCAGTGGTGGTATCGCCAAGTCCGGGCAGATTTTTTACTATCAACCCAGCCCCTATGAGGGTACGGAACAGGAATCGAACGCACCGGGTCAATTGATGCTTTATCTCGAGCCGAACAATACCCATCTCCTCGAATATGGTGACAACCTTACCGTGGCTCCCTGGGGAGATGTGATACTGAGCGAGGATGGCGCCAATGAACAGTATATCCGTGGGGTGACCCCTGATGGCAAAATCTATACCCTGGCTCGGTCCAGTTACCGTGGGAACTCTGAAATGTGTGGGGTGTGTTTTGCGCCTAACCATCGCACCTTGTTTGTGAATATCCAACGCCCTGGCATCACCCTGGCGATAACTGGACCCTGGCATCACCCGGTTCCCTGAAGGTCTCCAGAGACTCCCTCCCACGAACCGTTGACAATCCCAGGTAGAAAGGGTCTTACCTAGGAGATGCTCGCAGTGGGTCTTTTCCGTCAGGAGGAGATGATTTTACCGCAATTTTTTTTACGAGTGGAAATTGGTGAGAGAGCTGCAGAACTCCAGGCCACCCACAAATGTTTCGCAGGCTATTGCAGAATCGTTTCACCACGCCCGGTGGCATGGATTGAATGGGGAAATACTAAGTCGCGTATGGGATCTTGCTCAGGGGAGTGGACTCAGTTCCATGACAAGATCCATGTTTCCCTTCGAGTCCTTGACGCGGCTTCCCTTGTTGTCAATATGATCGGCTCCAAAACTGTAAATCAGGATGCCGCCGTTCTTCTGCTTTTTAAGGTGAAAGGCATTGCCCGTGAAAGGGTCCCTGGGTAAATCAGGAACCCACCTTGCATGGA
>JAAZXX010000078.1 GCA_014239995.1 Verrucomicrobiia bacterium | reverse complement strand
ACCGCAGGATCTTGTGGCGGGCACCATGCACAAGCTTCCAATGATGTTTGGGATGCACAACTACCTGGCGCGCTTGATGACCCACACTGGCGAAGCTCCCCTCTCCACGGCCAGTATGCTCAACCCGGAAGAACTCCCGACAGGTTCGAATTTTATCGCCGTGGGGCCCAGACGTTCTGCGGATCAGGCAACGCGCGTCTGTATTAATTCGCATCAGCCCTGGACGGGGCCGGTTGCCTGGTATGAGGCGCATCTCATCAGCGAGGAGGGACAAAATATTTATGGTGGGCTTTTCCCGGGATCTCCTGTCATTTTCCTGGGACACAATGAGAACATTGCCTGGGGGCACACAGTCAACAAACCCGATCTCGTTGATATTTTTCAACTGGAGATCCATCCTGAAAATAAAAACCAATACCTGATCGATGGCCAATGGCTTGATCTGGAACGCCGTCTTGCCCCATTGGAGATCCGGCTTTGGAGAAACTTCAGGTGGAAGGTCAACCGTGAGGTGCTCTATTCCATCTATGGACCCTCCGTGCGCGTTGGAAACAAGGTCTTTGCGTTGCGCTACGCCGGCATTGGCGAACACCGGCAGATTGAGCAATGGTATCGTATGGGGCAGGCGCAGCATCTCGAGGAGTTCAAGAACGCGATGCGCATCCAGGCACTGGCCATGTTCAATACGGGTTACGGTGACCGTGGCGGCAACATATATTACGCCTATAACGCCCTGCTGCCGGAGCGCTCTGAAGGTTATGACTGGCAAGGGACCGTTCCAGGCAACACGCGAGATACCCTATGGACGCAATATCGGCCTTTCGATCAGCTGCCCATGGTTGAAAACCCTGAGTCCGGGTTTCTTCAGAACTGCAACAGCGACCCCTTCCAGACAACGACGGGTGAGGACAACCCGGATGCAGAAGCATTCTCCCCACGTGATGACATCGAAACATGGATGACGAACAGGGCTCATCGAGCCATCGAACTTTACGGTGGAGATCCATCGATTACTCAGGAGGAATTCTTTCGCTATAAATACGATAAGCGCTATTCGGATCAATCGGCGTTGCGCCAGCAGGTGGAATCCTTTGTCAGGGGACAGGCGGGGAACAGTGAGCTGACCGAGGAACTTGAGTTGCTGAGCCGTTGGAATGGTGAAACCACCAAGGAAAATCGTTCTGCAGCACTCGTCCTGCTGACTTTCCGGCCGGGCTCGAATACCACCAGGCAAACAAGGACGGAACAGGAGATAATCGGCCTGCTCCGAAAGGCATCGACAGATCTTCGTCAACATTTTGGTCAAATCGATGTTGAATGGGGAGCAGTGAATCGTCTGGTTCGAGGTGATAAGGACCTTCCCCTTGGTGGTGGTCCGGACACACTTCGCGCCATTTATGGCCGACCACAAGCCAATGGTTCCCTTCGAGGCATGGCTGGGGATTGTTTCTTTCAATTTGTGGAATGGGACAAAGAAGGTCAGCTGAAGTCCTGGGCCATTAACCCATTCGGCAGTAATCCGGGGAACCCCGAATCTCCGCATCATGTTGATCAAGCGATGCTTTTTGCAAACGAGCAGTTGAGGAAAGTGCCGGTGACACGCCAGGATGTGCTTGCCCATGCCGTGCGCACCTATCGTCCGACCGATCCTTAAGTAAGTTCCCCTCGAATTTGCCTTTTTTAACCTTATGGGGCATATGGAATTCCAGTGTCATCCCTTGGTAAGCATGGCCTTACCAAGGGATTCTTTATTCTTAACAAGTTCACTATAAGATTTAAAAAAACATGCTTTACAGGTAGTCTCAAAGACGACGCAGCGCGTTTTGCCATGCTGCACAATATTGCCTTGCTAGCTCTCCGTTGGCGAAGAATAGGCAGAGGGTTGCGATTTATGAGCAAAAGGGATACATATGGGTGAGCCAGGGCATGAATGAGCTCTCGGTTCACAGCCGGGCCTGTGACTGGGGCAGCAGGCGCTTCCGTGGGATCCAGTTCTGTTGATAGTGCCTCAAAGGGGTGTTTTTCACAGTTGGCTGGAAGGTGATTTTTCTTGAATCGCCTTTTGAGAAGGATCATCCTCCCAAGCTCCTGTGACTGGACGATTGCGCGCTTAGCGATTGATTCGCCCAGCTGAAGGACGATTTTAAACCGTTTATTGTATCCGTTTTTCTTGGATTTAAGCAGAATGAGTGGCAAAGAAAAAAATATCGGGTTTCCGCGTAAACAGGGTCTTTATGACCCTGCTCATGAGAAGGACAGTTGTGGCGTTGGCTTTGTGGCCAACGTGAAAGGTGTTCCGAGCCACCAGATCGTGCTTGATGCCATTCAGATGCTCAAGAATATGGACCATCGTGGTGCCTGTGGCTGTGAGGCCAATACGGGGGATGGTAGTGGCATTCTCACGGGCCTGCCGTGGGGGTTTCTTGAGAAAATAGCTCGGGATGAGATGGGAATAGAGTTGCCGGCTCAAGGACGTTTTGGTGCCGGGCTGGTTTTTCTTCCCCAGATTGAGAGCGAGCGAGCGAAGTGCATTTCGACCGTGGAGACTCTGATCGCGGAACAGGGCCAGACCTGCCTTGGTTGGCGTAAAGTCCCGGTGGCCACAGACGCGGCTGACGTCGGCCCCAGTGCGCGCGCCGCAGAACCTTGCATCATGCAGCTGTTTATCGGGGCAGGTGAGGGCGTGGAGGGCGATGACTTCGAACGCCAGCTCTACATTATCCGGAAGCGTGCCAGTAACCAACTTCGCCCGGACACTTCGATGGAGCAGTCGCTTCTTTTCTACATTTGCAGCCTCTCCACCAAGGTGATGATCTACAAGGGAATGCTCACTACGGACCAGTTGCTGGCCTACTTCCCTGACCTTTCCAATCCGGATTTCCAGACGCATCTCGCCATGGTGCACTCGCGCTTCTCCACGAATACCTTTCCGAGTTGGGATCGAGCGCAGCCATTGCGTTTCATGAGTCACAATGGTGAAATCAACACGCTTCGTGGCAACATCAACGCCATGCGGGCACGTGAAGGGACCCTGCAGAGCGATTTGTTCGGCGATGATCTTCAAAAACTCTATCCCATCATGGAACCGGATTGTTCCGACTCGGGTGGTTTCGACAATGCCTTGGAGTTTCTCCTGATGAGTGGTCGATCATTGCAGGAGTCCATGCTGCTGATGGTGCCGGAAGCCTGGCAGAAACACCGACAGATGCCCCAGGCCAAGAGCGATTTTTACGAATATAATTCCTGCCTCATGGAGCCGTGGGACGGCCCAGCCTCCATCGCCTTCACCGATGGAAAATGCATTGGAGCTGTGCTCGACCGCAACGGACTGAGACCAAGTCGTTATTATCTCACTCATGACGATCGTGTGGTCATGGCCAGTGAGGTTGGTGTGATCCCCATTGATCCGGCCAATGTGAAGGCCAAGGGTCGATTGCAGCCTGGTCGGATGTTCCTGGTCGATTTCGATCAAGGTAAAATGATTCCTGACGAGGAAATCAAGACGGATTTTTCCAAGCGTCGTCCCTATGGCGCATGGCTTCGCAATCAGCGTATCGAGTTGGAGGATATCGTCGTCAATGGTGAGGCACATGGACTGGCTGAGGATACTTTACTTGCACGCATGCAGGCCTTCGGTTTTACCACCGAAACCATGAAATTCATGCTTCTGCCGCTGATTCATGAAAAACGTGATCCACTGGGGTCGATGGGTAATGATGCCTCGCTTGCATGTTTGAGTGATCAACCGCGCCTGCCCTATGATTACTTCCGACAGCTATTTGCACAGGTGACGAACCCGGCGATCGATTCTATTCGTGAAGAGGTCATCATGTCGCTTGAGTGCTATATCGGTCCCGAGAAGAATCTCCTCGATACAACCGAGGAACATTGTCAGCGCCTTCGCTTGCCTCATCCTATTCTCACCAACGAGGACTTACACGCCCTGAGGGGATTGAATCATCGTGGGTGGCGTTCTGTAGAGATCGACATTACTTTTCCAAAAGCTGATGGTAATGAGGGTCTGGCCAAGGCTTTGGACCGTATCTGCTCGGAGGCCGAGAAGGCGATTGGTGATGGTTTCAGCCTTGCCATTCTCTCTGATCGGGCCATTTCCACCGATCGGGTGCCGCTCAGTACGCTCATGGCAACCGGTGCCGTGCACCATCACTTGGTGAAGAAGGCCTTGCGCACCCAGATTGGGCTTGTCATTGAAACGGGTGAGGCTCGGGAGGTGCATCATCACTGTCTTCTGGTCGGCTACGGTGCGGATGCCATCAATCCCTATCTTGCCTTTGAATCACTGTGGCAGGCTCGTCGTGAAGGGCTCACTGACACAGATACATTTACCGATGATGCATCGATCGTTGCCGCTTATCGCAAGGGCGTGGCCAAGGGTATGCTGAAGGTGATGGCCAAGATGGGGATTTCCACCCTGCATTCCTACAAGGGGGCGCAGATTTTTGAAGCCGTCGGGCTGCGGGATGATGTGATTGACCGTTGTTTTGTGGGGACAGCCAGTCGCGTGCAGGGCGTAAACCTTGGTGAACTTGCTGAGGAAATGTTGCGTCGCCATGCCCTTGGCTTCCCTGAGCGGGTTGAGGATGCAACGGCATTGCTGCCTAACCCTGGTGAATTTCAATGGCGTGCCGAGGGAGAAAAGCACATGTGGAACCCACAATCCATTGCTGCGTTGCAGACCGCCGCACGGACCAATAATTTCGAATCTTACCAGCAATTTTCCAAGCACATCAACGGCGATACCAAGGCGCGTTGTGCTTTACGTGGATTGATGGAATTCAAGGAAGAAGTGAATGGGGGATCGATTTCCCTGGAGGAAGTCCAGCCTGCCAGCGAAATCGTGAAGCGTTTTTGCACGGGAGCGATGAGTTTTGGCTCCATCTCCGCCGAGGCGCACGAGGGTTTGGCCATCGCCATGAACCGACTGGGTGGCAAAAGCAATACCGGTGAAGGGGGGGAAGATCCGGAACGATTCAAACCGCTGCCCAACGGTGATTCCAAGCGCTCGGCCATCAAGCAGATCGCTTCTGGTCGGTTTGGTGTCACGATCTGGTATCTCACCAATGCCGATGAATTACAGATTAAAATCTCACAGGGAGCCAAGCCTGGAGAAGGTGGGGAACTACCTGGACGTAAAGTGGATGCCGGTATTGCGCGGATTCGCCACAGCACTCCTGGTGTGGGCTTGATCAGTCCGCCACCGCATCATGATATCTATTCCATCGAGGATCTGGCTCAGTTGATTCATGACCTTAAAAATGCCAATCGAGCGGCACGCGTGAGCGTGAAGCTTGTTTCCGAGGTGGGGGTGGGAACCATTGCCTCGGGGGTGGCCAAGGCCCATGCGGATCACATCCTGATTTCTGGCGAAACGGGTGGTACGGGCGCCTCCCCACTCACCAGTATCAAGCACGCCGGGCTTCCGTGGGAGCTCGGTATCGCCGAAACGCATCAAACACTGGTGCTCAATGATCTTCGCAGTCGAGTGGTATTGCAGACCGACGGTGGCCTGAAGACCGGTCGAGATGTGGTCATTGCGGCCTTGCTTGGAGCTGAGGAGATGGGTTTTTCCACGGCACCGCTGATCACCATGGGGTGTATCATGATGCGAAAGTGTCATCTGAATACCTGTCCGGTAGGGAATTGCCACTCAGGACCCGGATTTACGGAAAAAATTCAAGGGGGACCCTGAGCATGTGGTGAATTACCTGTTCATGGTTGCTGAGGAGGCACGTCAGATCATGGCCAGACTTGGTTTTCGAACGATCGATGAAATGGTGGGGCGTGTGGATGTGCTCGAAATGCAGAAGGCCATTGACCACTGGAAAGCCGACGGCATTGATCTGAGTTCCATCCTCATGCCAATTGAAAAGCCCCATGCTGAGGTGGGTACCTATTGTACTCAAACTCAGGATCATGGCTTGGAACTTGCCTTGGATAACCAGTTGCTGGAACTGGCCAAGCCGGCCATTGAAAAGGGTGAGGTGGTTGAGATTCAGTTACCTATTATCAACACCAATCGTACGGTGGGGACCATCCTGAGCAATGAAATAGCAAAGGCTCGCGGTGCGGCACTATTGCCGGAGGACACAGTAAAGATCAAGTTTACCGGTTCAGCCGGACAGAGCCTTGGTGCCTTTTTGGCCAAAGGCGTCAGCATCGAGCTGGAGGGTGATGCCAACGATTATGTTGGTAAGGGGCTCTCAGGCGGTAACCTGACGATTTATCCTCCGAAAGTTTCCACTTTTGAGGCGGAGGACCACATCCTTGTGGGCAATGTCTGTCTCTATGGTGCGACCAGTGGCAAGGCCTTCTTCCGCGGGCGGGCGGCGGAACGTTTTTGCGTTCGTAACAGTGGTGCCGTGGCGGTGATCGAGGGCGTGGGAGACCACGGTTGTGAATATATGACTGGGGGACGCACCGTGATTCTTGGTCCCACGGGGCGTAATTTTGCCGCGGGCATGTCTGGTGGCGTGGCCTATATCTGGGATCCGGCTGAGATCTTCAAGCCCAACTGCAACATGGAGATGGTGGAACTTGAAAGGGTTCAGGAGATGGAAGATATCGATGAATTGCGCGCGCTCATTGAAGAACACGCCCGGCGCACCGGATCCACGGTTGCTGCTGCGGTGCTTGACAAATGGGGGACGTCACTTGGAGAATTTATAAAAGTGATGCCAACGGACTACAAGCGGGTGCTGGCCGAGCAAAAACAACGCCAACAGGAACTGGTAGCCCAACAATAATCTAGCATTATATTTTTTTTACCATGGGTAAAACAACAGGATTTATGGAGTTCAAGCGCGAGGCGGTTCCTTACCGTGATCCGCTTGAGCGTGTGAATGACTACGCAGAGATCAATACCACGCCCAGCGAGGATCACCTTCAGACGCAGGGCGCGCGCTGCATGGATTGCGGGGTGCCTTTCTGTCAGTCAGCAACGGGGTGTCCGGTGGACAACCTGATCCCGGAATGGAACCATCTCGTTTATCAGGGCCGCTGGCGTGAAGCGATTGATCGTCTGCACAAGACCAATAATTTCCCGGAGTTTACCGGCCGGGTATGTCCCGCACCTTGTGAGGGATCATGTGTGCTTGGTATCACGAATCCGCCGGTCACGATCAAGAACATCGAGAACACCATCATCAATCGTGCCTTTGAGGAAGGCTGGGTCACCGCCGAACCTCCGACCGAACGCACGGGTAAAAAGATTGCTATTGTCGGTTCCGGCCCAGCGGGTTTGGCTGCTGCGGATCAGCTCAACAAGGCAGGCCACGAGGTCACTGTCTACGAACGTGCTGATCGCATCGGGGGTTTGCTCATGTATGGTATCCCCAACATGAAACTGGAAAAAGGGGTTGTTGAGCGCCGAGTGAAGCTCATGCGTGATGAAGGTGTCCGTTTTGTGACGTGTTCACATGTTGGAAAAAAAGAGGACTTCTCCCCGGGGCACATGACCCAAATCATGGAGGAGCGTGGGTGTGAAATAAAGTTTATTGATCCCAGCGATCTGTTGAAACAGAACGATGCCCTCTTGATGGCTACTGGTGCTACCAAACCTTTCGATCCTACCGGTCGAAACCCAGGTCGCGAGCTGGAGGGTATCCAGTTTGCAATGGATTTTCTTACCCGTAACACCAAGAGCTTACTCGATTCCAGTCTCGAAGATAATACCTTTACCTCTGCAAAGGGTAAGGACGTGATTGTCATTGGAGGTGGTGATACGGGTGCGGATTGTATCGGTACCTCGCTGCGCCACGGTTGTAAAAGTGTGGTGAATTTCGAGTTGCTCGATCAGCCTCCCGTTGAGCGTGCTGCGAACAACCCTTGGCCCCAGTGGCCGCGTATTTACCGACTCGACTACTCACATGCGGAAAATAAGGCCAAGCACGGCAAGGACCCGCGTGCCTATCACGTACTTGCCAAGGAGTTTGTCGGGGATGGAAGTGGTCATATCAAAGGGGTGAAAACCGTTGAGGTGGATTGGAGTAAACCTGTCCAGGGAGGAGCTCCTTTCACCGAAGTGGAAGGCTCTGAAAAAGAGTGGCCGGCAGATCTCGTACTCCTTGCTACTGGATTTGTTGGCCCCGAGTTGACTGTTGGGGAAATGCTTGGTCTAGAAACCCAGAATCCACGTGGTAACTGGCAGACCTTTATCGGGGACCATGGTGCCTTTACCACGAACATCGAGGGCGTATTTGTAGCGGGTGATTGCCGACGGGGCCAATCCCTTGTCGTTTGGGCCATCAACGAAGGACGAGGCGCTGCGCGTGCCATCGATCAGTACCTGACTGGCACCAGCATCCTGCCCGCTCCCGGGGTGACGCAAGGCAGTGCCCTTGCTGGTGGTTGAGTGCAGTGGTCCTACCCCAACTGGATATATGAGTGACCTTCATCATCTCGATGCGAGGAGAGGCTTGACCGGTGCTTTCAAGTTGCAGACACGCTGGTAATTGCTTCAAGGCGTTCATAGCTTTCGAGGCCGGAGTTCTCAGATGAATGTTGTATCCAAGGTTCCATTTTCGATTATAGGGCTCGGCACGATTGTCGTGGATCATCAGGTTTGGCTGAAGATGTTGCCTAAGCCAGATACCAAGGCCGAAGTGCTCTCAGATGCTTTTCAGGTGGGAGGACCCGTGCCCACCGCCTTGACCTTGTTATCAGGCTTAGGTGTGCGAGCCAGCTTCATCGGTAAATGGTCAAGGGATGATTGTGGGAAGATGATTGACGCCAATTTGGATCGATCTGGGGTGGGGCGGGAGTGTTCGATAGTTTCGTCTACGGTTCGGTCTGGTTTTGCCCATGTCTGGGTGGAGGCAGGCACGGGGAGGAGAAGCATTGCGGCCTACCGAGGCAGCCATGCCCTGGAGCCGGGGGATCTCACGGGGGTGGAGTGGACTGATTTTCAGGCTTTGCACCTGGATGGTTGGTCCACAGAAGCTGCGATTGTGGCGGCAGGGCAAATGAAGGCAGCTGGTGGGCGCGTATTCCTTGATCTTGGATCACCTAAACCTCACTTGGAAAGCCTGGTGCGTGTCACTGACTGGTTGAATTGCCCATTGCATTTGCTGGAAAGGCTTTACCCTGGGGAAAGCCTTGAGAAGGCGGGAAACCGCTTGATCGAGATGGGAGTCGCGGAGGTCACTGTAACGCATGGTGATGCAGGTGCCTGGTTGATCGGAGCAAAGGGAGTGACGCATCAGCCTGCTTTCTCGATAGATGCCGTGGATACCAACGGGGCAGGAGACGTGTTTTCTGGGGCAATGATCTACGGGATCATGAGTGGTTGGGCGCCGGAGCAACGGCTGCGTTTTGCTTCTGCGGCGGCCGCACTCAAGTGTTGTGGTCTTGGAAATCGAGAGGTGCTACCCACATTGGAGCGCATTGAATCCTTTCTTTCAGAAAAGTTCTGAAGTCATGGTGCTGTCCGTCATTGGCAACCCGTGACCGAAGGCGTTTGCTTTGTCTCCAGGATACAGATCCCTATATCGATCGTTTGTGAACTTGCCCATCCTTCATGATTACGGCGAGGTTGTCGGTATCGAGCAACACCTTCGGGTTCGCAAGGGGGTCTCCCTTGACCAGTAATAAATCCGCAAGGAACCCCTCCTTCACCTGTCCCACCGAATCAGTCAAGCCCATGGCCTCTCCCCCGTTTTTTGTCATGGTCAACATGGCCTCCATGGGTGTCATGCCTCCGTGCTGCATGAAGTGGTCCAGATCACGGGCGTTTTGACCGTGAGGCGTGATCATGAAACCATAATCTCCTCCGCCCAATATGCGCACACCTCGTTTCATCAGTTCCCTGATGCCCGAGATCGCACTCTGGAGTTCCTCCCGAAAGCCCATCTCCTTGACCTGCTCTTCAGTAAACCAGTCGGATCCCTCGTAGGCAGCAATGGCAGTGAAGCCGATGTTGGGACTGACAAAGAGCCAGTCCCTGTTCTCTTCCAACATGTCCAGGGCCTCCTCATCAGCATAGTTGGCATGATAAATCATGTTGATGCCATTACGAATGCATCGTTTCACTGATTCAGCACTGCGTGCGTGGGCGCTGAGACGCTTTCCGTGTGCATGGGCGACCGCAGCGGCTGCGGCGACTTCTTCCTCGCTCATCACGGTTGTCTCTGACCCGGCGTGTGGCACAAAGGAGTCCCCGGAAATCAACAGCTTGATGATGTCTACGCCCTCTCGAATCAATTCGCGCGTCAATCGGCGATATGCCTCCGGGCCATCTGCGACCAGGGCCATTGACTTCACTTCAGGCATGTGCAGTTTGCGCATATCACCCAGACCACCCGTGACCGTTAACCAAGGGGTGGCAGCTAGAAGGCGTGGACCTGGAATATCGCCTTTCTCGATGGCATTGCGGATCACAACATCAAGCCGTGGCTTGGCTGAGGCAGCACTGATGCAACTGGTAATTCCGTGATCAAGGTAGAGTTTGGCATTATGCATCGT
>JAAZXX010000789.1 GCA_014239995.1 Verrucomicrobiia bacterium | reverse complement strand
GCACAATAGACTTCGTACTTTTTGAGCGATCCAGATAGCCCCTCAGAGGCTTCAGCCTGGGCCCTGTCATGCAATGGCACAGCTTGCGCCGCCTGGGTGCATGAGAGAGATATCATCCACCATGAAACAGTGACCACGAGATATCCTAAGCACCATGCCTTTGTCATTGTCATTGTGATTCCGATCTTCTTTCTGAGGATAGCCTCCCCTTTTCTCAAGAACCAGATGGAATCCGCTTGCCCTTGAGGGTCCCCCAGTGGGTTGGCCCAAGGGAAACATTTGGTCGAGCCTCAAGATGGACCGAATCCGCGTCAAAGCTCAGGTCGAATTCCAGGTGAAGGGGGGTCTCGGTAGCGCATGCCTTCAGGCTGTGCATACCACTGACGTGGGTGTCGAGCGCCTCCACAAACTTCAAGAGTCCACTTGGGGAAACATCCTGAAACTCGGTTGCGCTGCGCGCAAGCAGCCCACCAGCCTCGCCTCCGCTCAGGGTGCACGTGGTGAGCAGTAGGATCAAATAAAACGACGGCTCTTGCAGCGCGATTTTTTTTAATTCTCCCATTGGCATGATGTTCTCGAATGGAAAAAACGAGTCCCCAACATACCGAAATTCAAAACCAGGGCAATGCCGAATGCCATCCACACATGGACAGGTTCATGAGCCGAGGATACGGTTCGTTCAGGTCCATGGAAGTCCTCAGGTATCAGTCAATCACCGGAAGACCACTGGGAACGTTCTCTGGAATGATGTTCATCATGTCGAGCGCACGCAGATCGGTGAGCGCGTATAGGAAAGTGACCAACTGATCTATTTCCAAAGGTTCCAGTGCAACAGGATCAAGCTCGTTGGCCTCCGCGAGTTGATCCACTGCCACAGCATCATCCATCGCCATCCAATCGACCGCATCGAGATCCGTCCGACTTGGAAGCACGGGCTGGTTTCGATCATAATGCGCAAGGCATTCAATCGGATCCAATTGATGGATCACCGCTTCTCTTAAGTCTCGGAAGGCACCGCCATGCCCCCACGGACCCGAGAGCGCCACATTGCGAAGAGACGGGGTCCTGAATTTGTAACGATCCATGGAATCCCCAGTGACACCCTCTCTTCCAAAATCTTCGTAACCACTTGTCCCATGTCCCTTGCCGGGTCCCACCTGTGGCATGGATGTCACATGAAACTGATGGTCTGTCATGAAGGTGCCACTATGGCAGGAAGCACACTTGGCCTTTCCATAAAAGAGGGCCATGCCTGCCTTTTCGTCATCATTCATTGCGTCTGCGTCACCTCTGAGGTACTGGTCAAAAGGAGAGTCATCAAAACGCATCTCGTGCGCCTCAAACGCTGCAATGGCATTGGCTGCCTGTGCAAAGGTGATTCCTTTTTTGCCGCGCTTGGCATGGGGAAAAGCGGCTTTAAAGAGTTGTTTGTATTCGGGGATGGATCTAAGTCGCTCCGCCAGCGCCTCCCAGATGCCGACCAGGTCTCCATCGGCCGCCAGGTCTGCGATGGGATTTTCACCCAATTGCCCCGCCATTTCCGCCCCGGAGGTCACGGGAAACAAGGCTTGAGCTGCAAGCACATTATCGAGACCAGATGGAAGCTTCTTTCCAGCTGGCGTCAGAAAAGCCGACTTCTTCTTTGAGGATAGTTCAACACGGCCATCATGAAACATTTTCACAAACTCCTTGGCCCCACGATTAAAAATATCTGGAGCATTCCTCGGCACACGCTCATGCACGGCATCCATACCCACCCCCGTGTCTCGGTGTGGACCTAATCCACGACCACCCTCGCCAACGGGAAGAGAAAGTTGATCACCCGAACCGGCACCTGGATGATGGCAGGTCGCGCAGGAGATGTTTTGATTACCACTTAGAATCTTATCGAAAAACAACAGGCGTCCCAGTTCTACCTTGGCCGGGGGGGGGGCTCCCCTGTCATAATAATCTGAATCCTCCGGTGGCTCAGGCAGCGAAAACAACAGCAGTTCATGCAAAGATTTATCCTCGTGATGTTTGTGCTTACCCTTGCCATGTTTGTGCTTACCC
>JAAZXX010000788.1 GCA_014239995.1 Verrucomicrobiia bacterium | reverse complement strand
GGAAGGCGTCAGCTCAGTGGTGTCAGGTTACACAGCTGGGCACGTCAAGGACCCGACATACCGTCAGGTTTGTGAGGGAACCACGGGACATGCCGAGGTCGTCCAAGTCACCTTTGATCCTGAAAAGATCTCCTACCAACGCCTGCTGGACTTGTTCTGGCGCTCGCACGATCCAACAACGCTCAACCGGCAGGGTGCCGATGTCGGCACGCAGTACAGGTCGATCATCCTCTGGCACAGCGAGGAGCAGCAGCAGGTTGCTACCCGTTCCATGCAGAAAGCCGCCGGCCTATTCAAGGATCCAGTGGTCACTCAAATCGAGCCCATCAAGACCTTTTATCCTGCCGAGGATTACCATCAGGACTATTTTAAAAAGAACCCTGGGGCAGGCTATTGCGTCTATGTCATCCAGCCCAAACTCAAGAAGCTCAAGCAGTATCTGGGGGGAATAAAATAATCACCAGGTTAAAAATGGACTGACCTCAGGTCCGAAGAAAACTTTCCTAAGCCTAACCAGGACATACTTCGCTGAGGGCGGGTGTCGCTTCGGATTTTCTTACAAGTCCCAGCACCCCATCGGTGAGGGCTCGTATCACGCCATAGGTATCCGTCCGGAATTGGCATTGATCTGAGAGACCATTCAATCCACGATAGCCTCATCTCTATGGGGCATCTCACTCAAACGCTGATAGCTTGTGTCCACAACGCCTGTATCCTGGCGGCATTTATCTGCCATGCTGCATCAGCAGAACCGGGCAAGTTACCCAATATTGTCTACATACTTGCGGATGACCTGGGATATGGGGATCTGGGCTGTTACGGTCAATCGATACTTAAGACACCCCAACTGGATGCCATGGCAAAGACAGGCATGCGGTTTACAAGGCATTATGCCGGTTCCGCGGTCTGCGCGCCTTCTCGATGTGTTTTGTTGACCGGTCTGCACACCGGGCATGCCCGTATCCGGGGGAATGACAAATCTCTCTTGAGGCCCTGGGATATCACCGTTGCAAAGATTCTCCAGGATGCAGGCTATGCCACTGCTTGTGTGGGTAAGTGGGGCGTGGGGCATCCTCCACCACTGGACGATCCACATCGTCACGGTTTTGACGCATTCTATGGCTATATCAATATGTATCATGCCCATAATTTTTTCCCGGAGTGGTTGGTGAAAAACGGCAAAAGAACGCAGCTTTCCAATCAGGTGTTCAGGGATTACGACCATCCCATTGAACGGGAAGGGCGAGGTGTGGCTTTCCAGAAGTCAGATTATGCCCCGCAACGAATCACTGAAGCAGCCCTTCAATTTATCCAGAATCACCGCGATACACCCTTCTTTCTTTTTTTCGCCATGAACATGCCCCACGCCAACAATGAGGCCGGGGGTGACACACGGGCAAATCGCAACGGCATGGAAGTTCCTGATCTGGGTTCCTTTGCAGAGCAGGATTGGCCGCGACAGGAAAAAGGCTTTGCCCGCATGGTGGAAGTCATCGACACAGATGTGGGTCGCATCCTGAGCCAATTGGATGAGCTTGGCCTTGGAGAGGACACATTGGTCATGTTCTCGAGTGACAACGGGCCACACCAGGAAGGTGGGCACAGGGTAGACTACTTTAACTCCAACGGAGCACTTCGGGGGATGAAACGGGATCTTTATGAGGGCGGACTCCGGGTTCCCATGATCGCCCACTGGCCTGGAAAAATTGCAGCAGGAAGCACGACAGACCTGATATCAGGATTTCAGGACCTGCTGCCAACCATGGCTGAGCTTGCAGGAAAAACGGTCGCCCAAACCGATGGCATCAGTTTGCTGCCGACCCTCATGGGACATCCTTCAAGGCAGAAAAAACATCCATTCCTTTACTGGGAATTTCAAGAAAGGGGCGGGAGCAGGGCTATTCGCAGGGGGTTCTGGAAAGGAATTCAGCACAACATCAATCACCTGCCCGGCGCGCCCATGGAACTTTACGATCTTTCTCAGGATCCAGGTGAAACCAACGATATCAGTGGAAAGCATGCTGAAATCGCCGCTGAATTGATGCGATGGATGG
>JAAZXX010000787.1 GCA_014239995.1 Verrucomicrobiia bacterium | reverse complement strand
CAGGGCATCCTTTGCGGGTTCCTTTTTGGGATGACCACTGTCGTCGTTTCCGATGACAAGCCCCAGGATAGGGTTGCCTCGTGTGGGGTATCCGGCGATGGTGAAAGTGTGACTGTGATCGGCCGTGACAATGATCAGTGTTTCCTGGAGTTCAGTTGGACTCAGGGCGTTTTGAATGGTGCGAACTGCATCCGATAGCCTGATGGTTTCAGTCAGGGCACGGTGTGCGTTACCAGCGTGGTGGGCATGATCGATGCGTCCTGCCTCAATCATCAGAAAAAAGCCATGATCGTTTTGCTTCAGGATTTGGAGTGCCTTGAGACTCATTGCCGCCAGTGAGGGTTCATTTGGATAGACAGGTTTGGTTCTGTCGGATTCATATTGCATGTGGCCCTGCTCAAAGAGCCCCAGTAGTTTACTCGTTCGAGTGGGGGATACGGCATCAAAGCCTTCATGGTCGTAAACGAATGCCGCATGAGGTTGTTCGAGCCATTCGTTGATCAGGTTGCGACTATCCTGCCTCATTCCCACGACCAGTGGGTTTTCATGATCCTTTGCTGTTTCTGGGATGAAGGCCAAGCGCCCGCCTCCCAGCGCCACATCGAGTCCATCGCCATAGGGAAACTCAATCAACTGACGGGCGACATCCTTGTAGCCGGCACGATGAGCTGATTCATGGTTGGTTCTCATTTTTGCGTCGTGTTCCCAGTTGCGCTCCGGGGTATGGGCATAACATGCCGCGGGCGTAGCATGCGTGATTCTGGCAGTTGAAACGATACCTGTTGCTTTGCCTTCCCTCTCAAAGGCCTCAAGGAGGGTTTCTACCTTTTTCGAGGAACCGCCATGATCCTCAGTCGACATGTGGTCTCCCCGCACAACCGTTTCATCGTAACCGAAGGTGTATGCCTTGGTCTTGTAGCCCGTCATGATGGCGCTCATTGTTCCAGCCGAATCCGGTGTTTGCTGATTGGTATTGTAGACCTTTATCATGGCAGTATGCGGAAAAGATTCCCAACTCAGTGTGTTTTCTTCCCCAGAATGACCCTTTCTCTGCCCCTCCAAAATCCTGGCTGCTGTGATCGTGGAAATACCCATGCCATCACCGATAAACAGGATGATGTTCTTTGCGTATCCGGTGTTCTTTTTATTCTCCAAGGAGTGCTGCAGTCGCTGAAGCTGGGACTCATATGAGGATGGAACGTGTAGGTTGGAATCCCCCATGCAAATCCATGTTAAAAGTGAAAAACAGCCAAAGATCCACGTTTGTTTTACCGGTTTGAAGGTTTGTATCGTATGTCGGAACATAAGTGATTCAGGTTTTGAGGCGTTCGATGATGAGATTGGATTCTATGTAAAGGACGTAATGTTGGCTTGGCTTACTACAAGTCAAATACCGTTTTATTCATTGGAGTCTGGTTGTCCTCAAAAGTCCGGGGTGCATTGGGTTGGTGGAAAATCATGGAAAAGGGACCTATATTAATTTTGTCTTTATCCCTGAGAAGGGTGGGGCCTGTTACCTTCGAGCCATTTTGATACGTGCCATTGCGGCTCCCTGTATCAATGAGCCACAATTTTTCGTTATTCTCTTTTTGAATCATCGCATGCCGTCGCGAGACTCTCTGGCTTGGAAGGCAAAGATCGCTGGCATCGGTTCGCCCAATGCTGCAACTGGCTCGGATACGCACGCGGTTTCCCTCGGGTAGTTCGATTTCAGCTATGGGGCGTACGCGATCAATCCACTCCTGGTTGAATACGTGTGCGTAAATCGGGTTACGCACCACAAGAAGGTTTTGTTCGACACGCACCAGACCAGACAGGAACAATTCGCTGGTAAGTGGGTTGGTGTCCTCATCGGGTATACGCTGCTGGCGCAGAATGCTTTCATAAAGCTCCAGCAATGATATTTGATCCAGATGACTTCTGCGGATCCTTTCCCTCACGTAGAGCAGGTTGTCGTCCTGCTCAGTGGCTCGGCTTGAAAGAAAAAGTTCGCTGCAGACCGTGTCGACGATCGATTCGGGTTCCTCTTCCTTACCCGAGGGATGTTCCATGACGGCTTGGCACA
>JAAZXX010000786.1 GCA_014239995.1 Verrucomicrobiia bacterium | reverse complement strand
TCATAAACAAGCATGATACTGCCCAGAAGCAAGACTCCCACGATATAGGCGGTTTCCGATGGCATGCTTGTAAGCCCTTGTAGAGCCCTTCCCATCGCCATCAGCTGAGCAAGTAAATAATTCCCGAGTGCGAGAATCATGAGAATAGGAGCCAGGATATCCATGCCGCGGTGCTGGTAGCGGTAGTGGAGAAAGTCGTTTGGGGTAATGAACCCGTGGGCTTGGCTCAAGCGGTGAAGTTGTGGTGCAAAGAGGAGATACCCAACGATGATGGCGGTCATGAAATGCACTGAGGTAATCCATGAAAAGCCCACTCGATAGGCCTTGCCGCTGAAACCAAACATGGTATTACCGCTATATTGCGTGGCGTAAAGTGTCAGCAGTAGAACGACCAGTCCAACCCCCTTACCCCCGAGATAAAAGTCACGCAGGGAATGGTCTCTCCTGGCGCGCCGTCCCATCCATCCAATCAGGAGCAAACCTGCCAGGTAGCAAGCAATAAAAGCAATCCCCCCCTTGCCAAATGGCAGTATGCTCTCATTCATGGTGGCGCTGCTCCTGGACTGCGTCGATGGGCCATCGGGTCATGAGTAACCATGTGGTGAACATCGAAGCCATGATCGATGTTGCTAGAGAACACACCGCCCATAGCGGCATTCCAAAGAGGATTTTCTCATGGTTTGCTGGCCAGTACCAGGGGACGCCAATGATCACAAGCAGGCCGTAAGTTACCCAAATTTTCCAGTCAAGAAATCCCTTTTGCCTCTTTTCGTGGGAACACGGAGAAGGGCTGTTCATGACTCAACCATGGGACCTTGATGTAAGGAAAAGCGGATCATTCTCCACTTCAATGGGATGCCTGCGGTTCGTTGAAATCAGTCATGGGCTCCTTGAGCATGAGCTCTTCGATCCAGATATTGCGGTAGCGAACATCATGTCCCTCACATTGAAGTTTCAGGCCTCCAGGCCTGTCCGTTATGCCAAGCCCTCCATTATTACCTCCGTCAATACCAGAATTCGGGCCACCCCAAACCTTGTTGATGGGATGATTTACGTGCACTTTCTTTCCATTGAAGAACATGGTGACCAAGGCTTTTTCCGTGCGCTGGCCATCTTTGAAGCGGGCCGCACGGAAGCGTATGTCGTAGGCATTCCAAACACCAACGCCGTTGTAGGCTGCATAAGGCGATTTACTTTCGTTAATCACCGCTCCCATGCCATGGCTGGTCTTGTCTCCATCGAGTACCTGGATTTCGTAGCGGTTTTGAAGATAAACGCCACTGTTGCCTCCCGGTTTGCTTACCAAAAATTCGACATGCAAACGAAAATCGACATATTTCCCCTTGGTGACAATGTCCGCGGTTCCATATTTGCCACCGACTGCAGCAGGATCGTCCGTCATCATGACAGTGCCCTCATCCGCTGGGTCTGCTACGATTTTCCACTTGATCGGTAAAGAAGACGCAAAGCGTGGTCCTTTCCAATAGGTCCATTTGGTATCTAACAGTTCTCGACTGCCATCGAAAAGCACTTCCGCCTTCTGCGAGGGCAGGGCTCCCACACCCACTTCTGCACTCAATTGATAAGTCAGATTCAGTGAGGCAACGCAAAGAGTGCATGCTGCAAACAAGTTGGCATTTATTTTCATTTTAATTCCAAATCTAATGAACAAACTGTCCGGCATTTCTACCTTTTCACTTCTGTTTCAGCAAGCAAGTTTCTCAGCGACTAAAAATCACGTCGGAGTACCATTGCCTGACAGAAAACGTGGGGGGTTTCGTCGGACTGTATTGAAGGATCCCCATAGGGTTCGAAGCCTTTCTTGATGGCTTCATTGACATTTTTTTCCAGTTCTTCGTGGGTCTGGCCGACGACCATTTTATACGTTTGAATTCGTTTTTGCATGGTTTTGCCTCCTCGTTATCTTGAACGACGATTTCTGGACCGATTCAATCAAGTCATGGATCTGTCCTTCGTGACCTTGCTGCTTGCCACGTCTACATGACGCCATTGAGAGTGTTCGAGCTGAACCCCTTGCTGCTCGAGATGACTCAACCAGGTATGCC
>JAAZXX010000785.1 GCA_014239995.1 Verrucomicrobiia bacterium | reverse complement strand
CGCCAGCGCTCGAGCACATGTGGACGCAGATCATAGGTTCGAAATGACAGGAAGGAGACCGACAGGTCCTGTTCTGGCACACCGCGCGCGAGCGCCTTGAGGTATGCCCCCACCTGCATCCGTAGTCTCCCGCGCATCACCTCACTCTGCTCACGTGCCATGTCTTCATACTCCTGCTGGAGATCAAACAAACGACGTTTGTAGGAGGCATACTGTTCAGTCGGTTCCGGTCGACCCGTCAACGGCAAAAGTTCCGGCGACTGACTGCTCGCGAGCGTGGCATAAAGTGCGTAGTAGTCCTTGGTCGAGATACGGTCAAATTTATGATCATGACAACGTGCACAGGCGACGGTCAGCCCCATCAGGCCGCGGGTGATCACGTCTATTTGATCGTCGATGATATCATGTCGTGTCCTGAATTGTTGGCCAATGGTCAGGAAACCCAAGCCTGCGAGGGCAGGATCGTTTTCTGGAAGGCCCAACTGATCCGCAGCAATCTGTTCGAGTAAAAAACGGTCATAGGAAATATCCTGATTGAAGGCACGGATGACATAATCCCGATAGGTGTAGGAAAACGGAAACCTGGTAAAGCCTATGGCACTTCCACCATGCGTGTCAGCATAACGGGCAATGTCCAACCAGTGGCGGGCCCATCGTTCTCCATAACGAGGTGAATCCAATAAACGATCCACGACTTTATTGCGTGCATCCGGGGAGGTGTCGGAAACAAAGGATGTCACCTCCTCCCAGGTTGGAGGCAATCCAATCAGGTCAAAGCTGACTCTCCGAATCCAATGAGCAGGACTCACCGCTGGAGCCATGTTCAATCCTCGCTGTTGAAGTTTGTCGATGACGAATCGATCCATCGCGGAAAGTTTCGGATCACCCAAGTCTGGAGGTTCTGCCATGAGTATGGGTTCAAAGGACCAATGCTTTTCATAGCGCGCACCCTCATTGATCCATTGCTGGATCACCTGGATCTCCAATGTGCTTAAACCTGCTCCATGCTCAGGAGGGGGCATCCTTTCATCAGGATCATCGGCATGCAAACGCTCCATCAATGGACTGAGCTCCGCCGATCCCTCAATGATCACCGATTTCTTGGCTCCTGATTCCAGATCCAATCGCAGGCGGCCCTTGCGTTGGGCGGCGTCGGGGCCATGGCAGTGAAAACAATGCTCGGCAAAAATGGGCCGGATGTCCCCGTTGAAACTCGCTTCAGCAACTGCATCGAAGCATGCTGTCCAATAGAACAAACCTGAGAGGAACAGGAGTGCCCATCGATCTACCAGACACTGGCCCTTGGCAACGGGATGCATGTCATCATGAAGCCCAATCCATACCTGGCATGCAAACACTTTTTAACGCCGAGATGCAGATCGTGCGTGCAAGTCCCGCAGCCTTGAATACTTGGCACGCTGGAATCGGTAACAAAAAAGATCCCCCCCCCCGCATATGGTCTGTGTGTACTGTTCCTTGTTACTCATGTCCACGAGGTCATGCATTCGAAACCACAGAAGGAATGGCTCATGGGAAACGCTTCAAAGACGGACATGCCTCTTCTGGTTTTCCAGGGAGATCCTTGTTCTTTCAAACTGGCACTTGGCAAAAAAGCGGTTTTCCCAGAGAATACGAACATGCAAGAAAAACCCATTGCCGTACCTTCGCCCGCCAACAACCGCCGCAAATTCATCAAGCAGGCAAGCACCTTGAGTGCCGGTGCCGCCCTGGCGGGAGCATCGGAGCTCTGGTTACCCAGGGTCCAGTCACAAGAACAGAAAAGACTGGGATATGCGCTGGTGGGCTTAGGGGGCTTGAGCACAAACCAGATTGCCCCGGGACTCCAGAAAACCAAAAATTCCTTCCTGGCAGGCATTGTCAGTGGCACACCCGCTAAAATCAAAAAATGGCGCACCCAATACAATATTCCGGCAAAAAACTGCTACAATTATGACAACTATGATCAGATTGCCAGCAATCCGGATATCGATGTGGTCTACATCGTTCTACCAAATGGAATGCATGCGGAATACACCATTCGCGCAGCAGGCGCAGGCAAACATGTG
>JAAZXX010000784.1:481-2070 GCA_014239995.1 Verrucomicrobiia bacterium | reverse complement strand
ACAGCGGGGAGGATCCCCCGCGCTGGCTTCGCGTTTTCTGGGCCGCAGCTCTTGGTATCCTGCCACTGGTGATCCTTTCACTGGGTTACCTGAAGCAAAGCCTGGGCGCGGGTGTCCTCAAAACCCTCCAGACAGCCTCTGTCGTGGTTTCCCTGCCCATGCTCCTGATCAGCCTGGCCATGGCGGGTTCCCTGCTCATTTCGCTCCGAAGGCATTCCAAAAAAACTTGAAGACACCGGTGGACCACCCTTTCGGGCCGATGCCCGGACCTGTCCCCGGGGTGGATGGAGAGGGATCAAGCGCCGCCTTGCATTTGCCGTGGAGCGCACTAGGCTTTTCAAAAACCATAAATTCATGTTCGACTTTACCCTACGCCACACACTGAGGAAGGGGCATGCCCTGGGCCCCGTCGTCCTGGGCCTGATCCTGATCTGCTCGACCGCATGTCAGTCAGGTAAAAAACCTCCCAGCCTGCTTTCTGCCGATGACCCCCTGCCGGACCCGCTGGTGATGAAGGATGGCAGCCGGGTCACTCGTCCGGCCCAGTGGGATGCGCGACGCAGGGAAATGCTGGAGGATATCCTGGCAATCCAGTTCGGGCACATGCCAGGTGAGATCCCTGCAATCAAGGTGCGCAGCATGGAGGTGGACGAGGCAAGCAGCACCGAGCAGAGTCTGCGGCGTATCGCGATCTTCACCACCGGCCCGCGGCAGGACATCACCGTGCGCGTGGTGCTGGTCACGCCGCGCACGGGCAAGGGCCCGTTCCCGGTGATTGTCAAGATCGGCGATGATCATCCCGACGAGGCCGGGGTCAACCGGCGTGGCTATGCCATCGCCCTGGTGGACACCGGGCAGCTGGACCCCGGGCGCGAGGGGCACGACGTGGTGGGACCGGTCCAGGCCGCCTACCCCGACCTGGACTGGGGCAGCCTGGCCACCTGGGCATGGGGCGCCTCAAGGACTTTGGACTTTCTGCAGACGCTCGAGGAAATAGACACCTCACGGGCCATCGTGACCGGTCACTCCAGGACCGGCAAGGCCGCCCTGCTGGCCGGGGCCACCGACCTACGCTTCAAGGTGGTGGTGCCCAACGGGTCCGGTTGCGGCGGTGCGGCCACCTACCGCAATTACCGGGCCGGTGCCGAGACCCTGGAACTGTTGACACGGGAAGACCGCTGGCTTTTCTGGATGCACAAGGACATCCGTCGTTTCGTGGGGCGGGAACAGGCATTGCCTTTTGACCAGCATTTCATGCGCGCCCTGGTCGCCCCCCGTGTGGTCCTTTCCAACGATGGATATGAGGATGTCTGGGCCAATAATTTCGGTACACAGGTGGCTTACCAGGGTGCCCAGCCCGTCTTTGACCTGCTGGGCGTGCCGAGGCACAACATGGCCAAGTTCCGGGAAGGGGGCCACACCTTCAATGCAGAGGACGCGGGGGTGATGCTTGATGTGGCCGACTGGTATTGGAATCACGGAAGCTTTCCGGAGTCCATGAACAACCTTCCCGAACCGGATTACGAGCTGAAGTTTTTCCCTTTTGTCGAAGCGCGGCCCTGAATGATTGCGGAGTAAGCACCCCTCTC
>JAAZXX010000784.1:0-471 GCA_014239995.1 Verrucomicrobiia bacterium | reverse complement strand
TTGTTCCTTTTGAGAAACAACGGATCGATGCCCGGTGTATCAACAGGCAGTGCTTCATGAATCAGAGCCTGATTGAAACAGGCCGTTTACCGAGCATGGAATGCATGTCCCAATGAGAATCAAGCAAGTGATGCGTGTCGCGGTCCTGTGCCTGTCATGGACCGTGACTGGGCTTGTTGCCCAGTCGGGCGGGCCGGTGGAAAGGGAAGCATCTCGAGCACAGCCCGGTCGACCAGGTGATGTGCCCGCACAGGTTTCCCCTGGCAAGGAAACGGACAAGCCGCCGGCATATCCACAGGAAATTGAGGACGCAGGGGTGGCGGCACAAACGAAGCGTCAAGCCATTCGTAACTGGTTTTCACGGACCACAATGCAGAGGACGCGGGGGTGATGCTTGATGTGGCCGACTGGTATTGGAGGGATCGTAGTTTTTGGGTAAGTGAATGGGATCCTCCCTGTCAGTGAAACCCC
>JAAZXX010000783.1 GCA_014239995.1 Verrucomicrobiia bacterium | reverse complement strand
GGCAAGGTTCCCAGGGAGTCTCCTTTGAATTACAGGAAACACGTGATCTGGAACATTGGAACACCATTCGGAAAGTCCTTGGCACGGGCGAACCACTGAGCCTGTTCCTGCGTGCCAAGCCCTACCCTACCTTTTGGCGTCTGCAGCCATGAGACAAGGGTCCTGACCTGTGATCGGACACCCCTTGCCGTGTCCAGAGCCTTGGCAAGTGCGTCTTCAAATGGCTGTGTCTTCTGGCGATTGACAACTGGCGCAAGCAGGGTTCCGGGATTTTTTCTGAAGGCCATGCCACGCATGCCTCCTTTCAAGCGGTCACTCAAAAAAACACGGACTGAAAAGCACTCAAGGTTTCACCAGGCGATAGAACCTCTGTTCCTTGCCTGCATCCGTTTCGAGTGTAAAGAGATCCCCATCCATTACAATCTGCTCCGCAGGCACTTCCTTGAATGGACTACCGTTGAGACTCTCACTCCACTGCAACTGATACCCATTATAATAAGAGGGCCAGGTAATACGTAAGTGCTGGCCATCCAGGGTAATGGAAAGTCGCGACGCCGAGTCCCCCAGTTCCTCTGGCACGGATACGAAATAAGTGATCACTTCGCTCGCATTATCAAAGGGATCGACCGTTTCCAACTCGATGGTATAGTCGCCTGATTCCACCGTCTGGTAGCTGATTTCCAAACCGCTCAACCCCGTATCCGGAATGGTAATACTGCCGTCCTCAAAGGACACCAACCACGGTTCGTATGCATCCCCTGTCCATTCTTCCATGTAATATACCGGCCAAAGCAATCCACCCGGTTCAAACTGAATGCCGGAAGCGACCGGTGCCAATCCCTGCCCTGACCCCGATGACTCCGTTGCTACCGAGTCATCCAATATCTGATCGATAGTACCATGGCCGTTTTCGTCGAAGGAAGTGATCAGGATCAAGGGATGCACTTTTTCTTCATTGGGTGCCTGGTAGTCAGCAAAACTGTAGTAAAGGTTGGAACCCGCCTCAAGGGCCCACCCACCGAGGTAGATCGGCTCATAAGTATCCGAGTCTGCCAGAGACAGGATCGGCATGCTGCCATCCCATGAAAAATCGTAAGCTCCTTCACCATCCAGCTCGGCACTACCAATTTCCCCGAGGTAGATATACTCGTTGGGATTACCCGTAAAAGCGTTGCTCACCAGTGAAGCATAGGCCGCATACGCGTCCTCACCGTCGATCACCTCAAAGGTCATCAACGCGGGTTCTTCCCATGAGGCCACATGCACTCCCTGAGCTTCCGCGGGCGCCTTGTCCACTCTCCCCGACTTGGCACCTCCGCCTCCAGCCAAGATCAAAGGTGCGGACTTGTCTCTTGAAGATACCAATTCAACCGTCTCCAGGAATTCCTTCCACTGCGCGCCACCGTAACTCGGCTGGAGGAAATTTTGACGAAAGCGATACTCTCCAATTCTCACACCGAAATCATCCAAACCAAAAGAGGCAGTTCCATCGAACACGTAAGCGTAGCTCGTTTTCCCATCAATAGGATAAACGATGGAGAGGCCCACTGCATCCTGCCTGCGGCTTCCCGTGGCCTTGCTGATGACTAGATCCTGTATCCTCTCGAGCAATTGTGCTGAAGCCACCTGCAGAGCACCTGTCGCTTCTCTGGACAGCGCCTGTGCGAATGACCCAAGATCAATCAATTTCGAAGGCCCCTTTTCCCCGTCCCCTCGTTTATTAACAGCACGGTAATGGATGGCATCGCGCCTTAGGCGCGCCAACAATTGATGCGTCTCGGGAGATGTCTCCTTCATCTGGCTTGTGAAGGCTTTGAGGCTTGCATTGTAGGCATCAAATTTTGTCATGTCATAGGCGACGTGTACCTTGTAGTTCTTGTCGGAGAGCTGACGATTGTGATGCAGGTCCCAGAAAGCAACCTCCTTTTCAGCAAACTCCAGGAGCGACATACCCGGAAAATCCTTCAGCGCGTTGGGCGTGCCTGCGTAATCCCAACCGGCAGCAAAATCAAGCTCAGGACAAGCGATATAGAGATCGCAAATCTCATGCATGTCCACCAACTGTTCGGCT
>JAAZXX010000782.1 GCA_014239995.1 Verrucomicrobiia bacterium | reverse complement strand
CAATGGTCGATGCCATCAATGGAATCGTGCTGCGTCTCCTGATGAGTGCCCCGGTGGGGCGGATGCGATTTACTTTGATGGATCCGGTAGGCTTGGGACAGAATTTCGCGGGCCTAATGCATCTTGCAGATCACGATGATCAACTGATCAATCGCAGGATATGGACTCAGGGAAATCAGATTGAGCAATGTCTCAAAGATTTGACGGAGCACATGGAGAAGGTCACTCAAATGTATCTCCGAAACGAATACGATTCCCTGGCAGATTACAATCAAGCCGCTGGAAACATTGCTGAAAAGTATCAGGTGCTGGTGGTATCGGATTTTCCAGTGGGCTTCAGTGAGTCGGCTCTTCGACGCTTGCAAAGTATCGCTGTGAGTGGGGCGCGTTGCGGTGTGTTTCTGTTGTTGCACCGGGATCAACGTCAGCCCTTGCCCGATCCTTCAGTGATCGATGACCTGAGAAAGCACTGTGTTTGGATCGATTCAAAATCCAAGGACTGTCCATTGGGAGCCCATCGCTGGACAGGTGTAAGGATGGAATGGGCTGAGCAAGTTGATGCGCAAGGTGCCATGGATCTCATCCATCAAATTGGACGAGCAAGTGTCGATTCCAATCGGGTGGAGGTTCCGTTCTCTCAGGTAATGCCTGCAACAGGAGATACCTGGGCGCAGGATACCAGTGACGTTTTGAAAATCCCTATCGGACGCACCGGCGCTTCCAAATTGCAGTATCTGGTGCTCGGGAAAGGGACGCAGCAACATGTCCTCATTGCGGGGAAAACGGGTTCGGGTAAGTCCACGCTGTTCCATGTCATGATTACCAATCTTGCCCTGTGGTGTCGTCCCGACCAGGTGGAGTTTTATCTCATCGATTTCAAAAAGGGCGTCGAATTCAAATGTTATGCCACCCATCAACTTCCCCATGCCAAAGTGGTCGCTATTGAGAGTGATCGTGAATTTGGCCTGAGCGTGCTGGAACGAGTGGACCAGGAATTGCGTCGTCGCGGGGATCTTTTCCGTCAACATGGTGTCCAGGATTTGGGCTCCTATCAGAAAGTTGCCAGGGATCAACCACTGCCTCGTACGCTGGTCATGATTGATGAGTTTCAGGAGTATTTTGTGGCAGATGACCGGGTGGCACAAAACGCTTCCGTGTTGTTGGATCGCATCGTTCGGCAAGGACGTGCTTTCGGAATTCACGTGATCCTGGGCTCGCAAACCCTCGGTGGGGCTTACACCCTGGCACGCACTACTTTTGCCCAGATGGTTGTTCGGATTGCTCTCCAGTGTGATGAGGCTGATTCTTACTTGATCATGGACGAGAGCAATGCGGCGCCGCGCCTGTTATCTCGACCTGGTGAAGGGATTTACAATGACCGCAGCGGTGCGGTGGAAGGGAACAGTCCCTTTCAGACGGTTTGGCTGACCGATACCGAGCGGGATGCTTACCTGCAACAAGTGAGTGGACTGGTTCAACACCATCAATGGAAAGGATCAGGGCCTGTTGTATTCGAGGGGAACGCACCTGCCGATGTGCGGGATAATCATGAACTCACCGCTGCATTGGCGACGGATCCTGCAAGCATACCTGAGATGCCTCACGCTTGGCTTGGAACTCCCAATGCGATCAAGGGCCCTACCTGTGCTGCTTTTGGAGCACAGACCGGAGGGCATCTTCTGGTGTTGGGACAAAATGATGAAATGGCTTTTTCCCTGATGATCTGCAGCCTTATTTCCCTTGCTGCCCAGTATCCAGCGGATCAAGCCGAATTCATAGTGATCGATGCCCTTGCAGATCATTCAATTCAACTTGGCCTGCTGGATCAAGTCCTCTCCATGGTGCCTCACAAAGTAAGGACATTGAGAGACGAAAGCCTCGAGGAAATGATGACGCACCTCGATGGGGGTGTGGATCAACACAGCGAGGATAGTAAAGGCATCAGGACAAGCTTCGTGGTGGTTTTGGGGCTTCAGTTGTTCAAGAAACTGCGTCCGGAGGATGAATTCAGTTTCTCAGTGAGCGAAGCGGAGGGAAAATTAAAACCTGGCGAAATCTTCGATCGCATCATC
>JAAZXX010000781.1 GCA_014239995.1 Verrucomicrobiia bacterium | reverse complement strand
AAAGGGTCGAGAAGGCCGTAGAAAAGATTCGTGCATCCGGGAAATCTGAGGTTGTTCAGTGGCGAACACCAACGTTATTCCCAATAGTTCAACGCAAGCACACCTCTCGGAAATTTAAAGGATATGTCTGGAGTGGCGAAAAAGATGTAGAGCTAATGGTCCGTCAGCCAAAACGAATCGACTGGGAGAAGAACAAATCCTCTGCGCCGGCGAATCTTGTACACAGCATAGATGCAGCGTTAATCCATATGCTTTTGTGGTTTTTCCGCTTTGCTGAAAGTCTGGCTGAAGAAGACGGTACAACGGTCGAGTCGCTAAGACCAGGAGAGAAAATTATCTACCCGGTGATTACCATCCACGATGCCTTTGCCTGTCATGCCTCAAATGTTGTTGATTTAAAGGACAAATTGACGTCAGGATTGGCCGGTTTGTACGAACATTACGACCCTCTGAGAGCGTTTCTAGCGCAAACCGAGGGTGGAAGGTTTAAACCCCGCGATCGTGATATTGACTGGGTAAAGAACGCCAAAAACATCTTCTCCTGAGTATTAGGACCTTATGGAAGGAAGGGGCCATTAGCCCCATCTGATCCACCTATCCCCGTACCCCTGCTGTTACACGTAACAGCGTAACAGGCGGTCCAACGGGTCAATTCAATACAGAAATCCGACTGATGTTACGCATCGGTCTGGGATCACTGTGCGTTCAATGCAGGAGAAAATAATGTTGAAACTGACAAGAAGAAACCAACAGGCCGTTGTAGTCCACCCGAGGGGAAACCCTGACAACGTCCTTGTAATGAGAGTGGTGGATATCGTACCCAATGCTGTTTTGATGGGTTTTGATGGAGGGGACTACGAGATACATCGTAGCGAAGTTTTCAGTAAGAGGAGGAATAAATCCAATGACAATAAACACAATAAATAATTCAAATGTTGCACAACTGAATACAACTGCAGAGCAATCACAGCCTGTACCAGTTCAACCGCCACCGATGTGGCAAGTGGTAGTACCGCACCCGAAGCCAGTCGCTCCTGAGATCATTACAACCATCATGGCTGACCTGCAGAGGCATCTGTTCATCAGTGAAGAGAATGCCCTGACTGCGGTGCTATGGGTGGCTCACGCGAACCTGTTTCATGAGTTTGAACACACGCCAAGACTGGTTATCACAGCCCCGTTAAAGGCCTGTGGAAAGACCGTGTTACTGAATGTTTTGGCCACGATGACCAATCATTCGATTCCAACTGGAAAGTGTAATTCGGCGGCTTTTGTCCGATTGTCAGCCGGTGGTCACCTCTCATTCTTCATGGATGAGGCTGACATGCTATTTGGCAAATATGGTGGCGATAGAGACATGATCACGGCCCTGAATAACGGTTGGCAGAAGGGGGGGAATTTCATCAAGTGTGTTGGCGATACACATGTACCCACACAGATGCCGGTTCATTCTGCAGTGGCGATGGCGGGTATTTCATTGAATCTGAAACTGCCGGATACCACCTTGTCCAGAAGTATTGTGATCAACATGCAAAGGGCCAAGTCAGGCCAGTTACAGGAGAAGTGCCGACGTAAGAGGCACCAATCTCTTTTCCAGAAGCACGGAGAACGATTACTCAGGTGGTGCAACGATCATCGACAGCAGATTATTGATCATGACCCCATGATTCCAGACTCCGTTGAACCCAGAGATGAAGATAAATGGGAGTCTTTGGTCTCGATTGCCCAGTTGGCATCACCTGAATTGGGTACCAAAGCGATGCGATTGTTGATGAGCCAAAGACAGGTCGACGAAGACGAAGCCAAGATGATGTTGCTCAAGGATTTCAAGGCGATTTATGACTGGAAACACTTTCAACTCAGCAATGATTTAACACATGGGATGACCACCAGGGGCATCCAACCTAATGCTCTGGCTGTACTGCTGTGCCAGGTCCATTCTCATGAGGAGAATGATGATCAGGTCTGGGAACGATGGAACGCCGGTAAGTATTCCCAATCCCAGGACGCAAGGATAAAAGGCCATCAGGTGACAACACTGTTAAAGGAGTTTGGTCTGTTCAAAGCATCCAT
>JAAZXX010000780.1 GCA_014239995.1 Verrucomicrobiia bacterium | reverse complement strand
AAATAATGGGTGTTCGAAGGCGTTTTGCCTGATCTGAAAGCAGCTTTTGACGGATCTGATCTTTCCCCATAAACCATGGCGAAGCGGAGACGTTGAGGATCATATCACATCCTTTCTGGCAAAGAGCGTCCAGGGGATCGACTCGATAGCGTCTCGATATCGTAAAAACCTCGTTGTTCCACGCATCCTCACAAATAGTCAACCCGAGACGCAAACCATTGAACAAGACAGGCTCATTGGAGGAGGCTGCCTCAAAATATCGATCCTCATCAAAGACATCGTAAGTTGGCAGCAGGCTTTTGTGGCGTATGGATTGAATCCTGCCTTCATGCAATAACCCCACAGCATTAAAAAGACCGCGCCCCTCTGATTGCCCGTTCCGGTCAACGAATCCCACCACCAAGCCCACCGATTGGGTTTGCTGCGCCAGGCGCTCCAATGCATCAAGATTATCCTGAATGAACCTTGGTCGGGCCAATAGATCCCTTGGAGGATACCCCGTCAACATGCATTCCGGACAAATGACCAATTCAGCACCAAGCTCGATGCCACGGGTATAGGCATTGCGGATTTTCTGTTCGTTGCCCGGAATATCACCCACCGTGGCGTTGAGTTGTGCGAGTAGCAATTGCATGGATCAAATGAAATTCATGACGCCGTGGCGGTCGTGTCTCGGGAACAGGAAACTTCAACGCCCGAAGAACGTTTGATTCAGGGTTCCCTTTTCCGTGACGACACGGGTCCCAACCCCAATGGCGTTGGCCTTGAACCACCCCTGATTCATTTCAAGCACGTATTGAATCTTGTCCGATTTGGCAGGAATACCATCAAGATTCAGTGGCTCCATGTCATAGATTTCAAGGATCTTTCCATTGGTGTCCATATAGGCACACGTCAGGGGTATCTTGGTGTTCTTCATGTAAAATGCTGTCTGGTGTGGATAATCGAAAACGAACAACATGCCTTCGTTTTCCACCATCGATTCGCGAAACATCATCCCGGTGGCGATCTCCTGCACACTACGGGCGACCTCGGCAAGCACTGTTTTATCTGCCAAGTAAAGCTTATATGTTATCAGCTTGGGCTGAGCATGGTTCAGGTGCAGGGTCTTTTCCTCCCGATTCTCAGCCTTTGTCCCAGGCACCGCAGCCTTCCTGACCGCTGTCTGACCACAGCCCATCAAGAGTAAAAGGCCAACAATCCATCCCAAAATATACCAACGTGGTGTCTTCATATGACTCCCCCATTCATCAACGAAAGCGAGCGTTTGTCAATTGTGCGTCTCCTATTAATACGGATGGAAAAATCATAGTTTTCAACTAGCATGGGGAAGGCCATGCAAAAGGCACTACATGCCCTGGATTTCCAGTCCTCAGAGAGAATGCATATTCCCCGAGTATGATCCCATGCATTACTGAAGGAAGTTGACCACCGGATGGACAGACCAACTCAAGGGAAATAAACCAAGGTGGCTTGACTCGGACTGTTGAGGACGTCCCAAGGCATGGCCTCAGCGGACTGCGCTGAAGGGGTCTGTGCAGGAAGTGTCTCGAGAACGCTACTTTCCAGATACTCCAGGCGAAATGTCCCAAGCAAACATGGAACCAGCCTGGATCAGGCCAACAACTCAGGAATCACCCTTGATTCCCGGGTAATGCTCGTAAGACGTTTGTTGATGCCCTGATGCCGATAGGTCAATTGCTGATGGTCCAGCCCGAACTGGTGAAGCAAAGTTGCCTGAAAATCATTGATATGCACAGGCTTGACGACCGGTGACCAACCCAGTTCATCGGTTTCGCCGTGCACATGACCGGGACGTGATCCACCACCCGCCATGAACATGCTGAAGGCGTTGGGATGGTGATCCCTGCCGGTGACACCCGAGCGTCCTGGTCGATTTTCGCCCAAGGGAGTTCGACCGAATTCGCCAGCCCAGACCACGAGGGTTTCGTCCAGCATCCCGCGTTGCTTGAGATCGGTACTGAGCCCAGCTATGGGGCGATCGACCTGGCGACACTTGATCGGCAAGGTCTCGTCGATCGACTCACCAAGTGAACTCCCGTGGTGATCCCA
>JAAZXX010000077.1 GCA_014239995.1 Verrucomicrobiia bacterium | reverse complement strand
GGGCGACCTTACCACTGCCAAGGAGTCCTTTTTGCCGTTCAAATAAAGGCAGCCAAACCCTGAAAATCGTTCCTTCAGGATGATTAGGAGCCACCATGACACGACCGCCATGATCTCGAATGATACGATGAACAATCATTAATCCGAGCCCTGTCCCCTGTTTCTTGGTGGTGAAGTAGGGGTCAAAAATGCGGCTGATACGTTCTGTAGGAATACCGGATCCCGTGTCCTCGATACTGACCCATACACCATCGGCTTCCCTTTTGGTTCTGAGTGTCAAAAGACCCGAGGCACTCATGGCCTGCATGGCATTCTTGATCAGATTGACCAGAACCTGCTTGATCTGGGAACGGTCCAAGGGAGTCTTGGGGAGTTTCGAATCCAGTTTTTTAACCAGTTCTATGCCGCGATTGTCCAATTCGGGACGCAAAAGGTCCAATGTCTCAAGCACGATATTGTTGAGCTGATGCGGTTTACGATCAGGAGAGGATGGCCGAATTGCCTGGAGAAACTGGGTTATGATATATTCCAATCGGTTGATTTCTCCTTTGGAAATATCAATAAACTCCTCCAGTCGATTAAATCCCTTGTTCAGATCGATGGAGGTAAATTCGGACTCAACCTGCACGCGAGGCCTGCCTCGACCCCGTTTTCCTTGACGCCCCTGCTGTTCGAACATTTGACGTAGCTTGGTTGTTTCCCGAGCAATCAACTGTAAGTGTATATGAAGCGCGTTCAAAGGGTTACCAATTTCATGCGCCACACTACCCGCCAGCAGCGTAAGGGTGTGCACGCGCTCGTTTTCGATAGCCTCATAGGTTTTTTTTCGGCTTTCGGTGAGGTCATGCAGCACCAGGACATAGCCGGCATGCTCTGAGCCATGACGTTCGATCGCAGAGGCATAGAGTCGGATAAAACGAGGCTTCGGGTATCGCATTTCCAGTTCCAGCCGCACCATACGAGGAGAAGTATCATCACCCATGGAAAGCACCAGTTTTTCCCAGTCCAGGTCAGGAATAAGCCGTTCCACGGGCTTGTTCTCGATTTCGCTCCAAGATGCCCCCAACAATTCGAAGACAGCCTGATTGGAGTAAAGAAGCTTTCCCTTGGTATTGACAATCAGTATGCCATCCTCAATCACATGAAACACCGTCTCGAAGAACTGGCGCTGTTCTTCGAGACGCTCTACCACGGACTGCACACCCTCCGCATCAAGCCGATCGATACGACCAAGTACTTTATCTAGAAAATTGGACTTGAAACCGGACATATGGGTTAAACGTACGCACTAGAGCCATCTTTTGCGCTTAAAGTACAAATAGGTACCCGTAGTGGAAAAGAGCATCACCATCATGGCAACGCCGTAACCGTGCGATGATTTTATTTCGGGCATGCTATTAAAATTCATCCCATACCACGTTCCAATCATCATCATAGGCGTCGTGATGAGGGTAATCATGGTCAGAAGTTTCACCACTTCTCCTGTCTGGTTGGAGGACATATTCAAGTAAAGCTGAAGGGTCGCAGTGAGGGAGTCAGCGTAGGTTTGTGCCAATTCATGAATACGAAAGAGGGCATCGTAAATATCGCGATAATACGGAATCAACTTGGGTCGGATCAGCTTGAACTCCCCTCTCGAAAATCTGGACAGGACTTCCCGCTGAGGGCCGATGATCCGGCGCAGGTGCTGTACCTCCTTCTTGATCTGGGTGATTCTGTTGAGCACCTCGGGAGTGGGGCTGCTTAAAACCTGATCCTCGATCTCACCTATCTCAAAGGACAGCTCTTCCATAGCGGGCTTGTAGTTATCCACCAAATTGTCAAGCAGGGTATGAGCCACACGATCCGGCGCACGAGCAACCTGTTTCTTCAGGCGCAAACACTGGTCTTCAGTGTATTGAATGCTGCGAAGCGGCTTGACATGACAGGTCACGAGAAAATTTTTACCCAAAAAGAAATTAAGTTCACTGGTTGCAAAAACGCCGTCTTCCTTACTGTAATCCACACCATGGATCACCATGAACAGGTATGGAGCGAAGTGGTCTTCTTCCTTGGGCAAATACTCCTCCACCTTCGGCGCTCCCAAATCTGAAATACAATCCTCGATGGAAAGCGGATGAAAATGAAAGACACCTTCCAGGACGGTCTTCAACTCTTCTTTGGTGGGTGCTTCCAAATCCACCCAGAGAAACAGGTTCGTATTACCCAGCAAGGAAGGAATCAAAAAAGTCTCCATGTCGCGACTATGAAGCTTGCCCTGAGTTGTGAATGCAAATGATCTAATCATGTCCCTGCCGTGTCTGGTACGAGTCCGGTCAGTTTGAACTTACCAGCCCGGAAATGGCAAGCCAGGATCGCACTCCAGGCTGCCAAAAATGGCGAACTTGATTTTAATCTGAACTGAGTGATTGACAATGTTTTGAAGTTCTATACTTTTTCCTGCTCTGGTGGAGCGCACGTCATAAGAAGTAACAGGTATGCCAAATACAAAATCAGCAATCAAGAGAGCACGCAGCACGGGTCGCAAAGAAAAAGTCAATCGAGCGGTCAAGTCGCGCATCGGGACACTGGAACGCAAGTTTAAAGACCTGGTGAAAAAAGGAGATGGGGAAGCCACTGACAGCGCGTTGAAGGATATCACCTCTGCCTATGACAAGGCTGCAAAAAAGGGGGTTCTTCATCGGAACAAGGCTAGCAATAAGAAATCCCGTCTCACTAAGATGGCCAGAGGCTGATCCACGCCAAGGGCAACGTACTTTCAAAAGTATCAGCCCATCATCTAGATAGCCATCCGGTTTGACCGCAAGCCACCCTGGGCAGCCTAGCCTTTATACACGATTAGAAGTCCGTAATCCGACAAAAGCTGCTTAGTGCTTAGGTCAACGAAGGAGTAGTTAATCGTATTGATGCTGATGATGTTGGCCTCTCCAATCTCGTTAAGCAACTCGGTAACACGCTCATCGAAGGCATCATAGGCAACTTCCTTGCAATCCGTATGGCGCACCGTTTTGATGCGCACCTTCTTGTCACCGTCTTTCTGAGCCTCCAAAGGGGGAAGTGCCTTGGTGATAAGACTCTTGCCAGGCTCGTCGTAAGTTGGCACGACAAAGTGCTTTTCAACCTTGCTGGCCGCGGATGAGTCTCCACCGCGAACCTTGACGTTAGCTGCATCTGCCTCAGGCACAGTCAATAATGTCTCGCAGGAAGGACACTGTATCTCGGACCCAACCCCCTGCGCATCCACAACGAGTTCCTGGTGGCATTCAGGGCAACTAAACACGATATCCATAATATCTTTCAAAGGGTTAGCAACGAAAACCACATTACAGGGAAACGTGATCCATTGCCAGAGGATTTTATCTGCCCGTTTTGACTGGCAACCGAGTCCTTTTCAAGCTTAGTTATGCCTTGAATGAATTTGACCCCTTCAATGCTGTTCCGCCAATTGAAGCAAACGAACCATTTCTTCCTGATTGCAGGGCCATGCGTGATTGAGAGAGCCGACTTGTGTCTGGAAATAGCCCGATATATGCGCAAGGTCTGCCATCGATTACAGATTCCTTACATTTTCAAGGCAAGTTTTGACAAAGCCAATCGATCCTCTGGCCACTCATACCGAGGCCCGGGGTTCGACCACGGGATTGAGATCCTTGCCAAGATCCGAAAAGACCTTCAGATACCCATCCTCAGCGATGTGCATAACGAAAACCAGGCCATCGTGGCAGGCAAAGTTCTGGATGTCATTCAAATCCCCGCCTTCCTCTGCCGTCAAACAGACCTGCTTCGGGCAGCAGCCTCGACCAAACGGATAGTGAATGTCAAAAAGGGGCAGTTTCTAGCCCCAGGTGACATGAAGAATATCGTTGAGAAGATGCATGCTTTTGGTAATCGAAAACTACTGCTCACCGAGCGAGGTTCCTGTTTTGGTTACCATAATTTAGTCACAGACATGCGCTCCATTCCTATCATGCGATCCTTGGGCTGCCCGGTGATTTTCGATGCCACTCATTCCGTACAACTACCCGGGGGGCAAGGCGACCATTCTGGCGGTCAAGGTGAATTTGCTCCCATTTTGGCATGTGCCGCCATGGCCGCAGGTGCAGAGGGATTGTTTGTGGAGACCCACCCCAACCCCAGCACTTCCCCGAGCGACGGCCCTAACATGATTCCTTTAAATCAAATGAATGCGTTACTGAAGAGGCTTTCAAAGCTGAAAACCGCCCTGAAATAAAACAGGCCAAAGCTGACATGACATCATGCATGATCATAAATGTAAGAAGTTGCTTCTGAATAGGAATCACGCCTTGTTGCTTGGATGGCTCATGAAGTGCATTGCAAGCGACCCGCCGCTGCATGCCGCCGAAATCCTGCCGGGAGAGATGCGCGGCGGCTGGGAGGCAACCGTCACTGAAAACAACCGTGTTACGACTGTTTTCAGGGGCAAAGAAGCTAATGGAAACCAGATTCATGGTTTAACCATTCAATTTAACGACAAGAACACGGACCCTAAACCCGCCTTTTTTGTCGAATCACCAGAATGCGAAATGGAACCGGGCACCTACAACGCCTCCTCAAACGGCTCCATCAAGCTTATGACGGCCGACATGGGCTTTGTGATCGAGGGCGTCGGATGGATGTGGGACCAGCGCCAATCTCTTTTACTCATCAGCAACAAGGTTTCCACGGTAATACGTCGCGACTTAATCAATCCTCAACAGCCTGGGGAAACACGACAGGGCCAACCAGATAATGCGACTGTTCGCATCCATGCCGACTTTTTTTCGTTTCACCGCACCACATCCAAAGCGGTGTATCGTCACAATGTCACCGCTTCAGATCCGGGACATATCCAACTGGCCTCCGGCAGGCTGCAAATTGACCTCAAGGAGGGAACAGGCGGACTGCGGGAAGTACTTGCCGATCACGCGGTGGAGCTAAAAATGCTTGATGCGCAGATCCCTGTCGAGGCCAAGGGCGGCAGGGCCATATACAAACTCGAGGATACATCAGAGGGCGTAGTCGAACTTCTGGATGCACCCACATGGTCTGCCCCAGGTTACAAGGGGGGCGGAGATCGGATTGAAGTTTCCGAATTAAAGCTTCAGCAGCAGTTCAAAGTAATTGGGAATACCTGGGCAAGCCTGGATCCTGGGCGCGTCCGCCAGGAAGAGGTAAAAAACATCTCACCAAAGCTAGCGTCCATCGAGATCACTTCGGAAAAATATAGTTTTGACGGCTCTGAAGTTCGGTTTGAAGGCCAAGTGGAAGCCGGGCAGAAGGATTTATGGAAACTTCAATGCGCAGAACTCACGGCAGGCATCGATGCAAGGTCCAGAAGAGTGATGGGTATTGACGCAAAAGGACAAGTGAGGTTCTCCCAAATCAAGAATGGAAAGCGCCTTGACTCCACCGCGGACCATGTCCTTTACCATCCCACGTCCCTCGGAAAGGAGTCTATTGTGCTTTCTGGTAACGCCCAAGTGGCGGGTCATGAATACATGGCCAGCGGACGAAACATCGAGATGACCAACAACGGGCAAAAACAGGGCATGCGAGTAACGGGTAACGCCGTGATGGATTTGGCGTTGGCCATGGCCTCGCGCCTGGGCATACCACATCCTGCTCCAAGTATGCAGACGACCCATGAGGGAGAGAGCCCTCAACGTTTGCGCATTACGTCCAATGCGTATTTTTTCGAGGATGACAAAATCATCTTCAAAGACAGGGTCAGGGTTCAATTTGAAGATGCTGACCTTACCTGCAAATTTTTGCAGGTAATCCTTTCACAGGACCGAAAGTGGATTCGATCCATGATTGCGCAGGATAAGGTCCTCATGAAAAGCATCCAGGGGCAACTGACCTGTGATCGCATTGAAGGATTTTTCACACAAGAAAATCCGCAGATGAAGCGCATGGATGCCATTGGCAATGTGCGCTTGTCGCATGGAATGGGAAAAGCACGTAGCGAACGAGCTTCTTTTTTTCCACAAAAAGAGATGGTTGAACTTTCCGGCACACCTCAAATCATCGCAACCCTGCCCGTCCCTGGTTCTCCCACGCAGCGGCATATCCTTGCGGAGGGCGGCCAGCTGTTCTGGAATCTGGCACGAGAGCGCCTGAACGGCAGAGGTAACTACCGTATAAGCACCGTCGACAATCCCGACTTGTGGTAATTGACGGCTCGGGCATTATGGGCGAATCACAACCATGGAAGGATTAGACACGAAAGCAAATGCTGGCAATCCGCAAGGGGACGTGCTCCTTCGCACCTCAGACCTGGTCAAGGCCTACAAGGGGCGACGCGTCGTCAACGGCGTTTCAGTTTGTGTCGAACCTGGTGAGATCGTGGGGCTGCTGGGTCCGAATGGCGCGGGCAAAACCACCTCATTCAACATGGTCGTAGGGTTGGTTCGGCCAGATGGGGGAGAGGTTTTTTTTCGTCAAACTCCGGTGACCGGTCTAGCCATGCACCAGAGAGCACGCCTGGGAATGGGCTATCTTACACAGGAACCTTCTATTTTCAGAAAGCTCACCGTTGCTCAAAACATCCTTGCAATCTTGGAGACGTGCAAACTGAAAAAGAAGGAACGCACTTCAAGACTCCTCGCGCTGCTGGACGAGCTGGATCTTGCCAGACTGGCCGACAACAAAGCCTTCACGTTAAGTGGAGGGGAAAAACGTAGATTGGAAATCACGCGCGCCCTTGTCACCCAACCCAAGCTTCTCCTGCTTGACGAACCGTTTAGTGGTATCGATCCAATTGCCGTCTACGAAGTCCAGAAGATTGTTCGACGCCTCAGAGACCGGGGATTAGGCATTCTGATTACCGACCATAATGTCAGGGAAACCCTCAAGCTGGTTAATCGAGCATATATCATTCATCAGGGCAAAGTCCTGTGCCATGGGTCTGCAGAATTCCTTGCGGAGGATACCCAGGCAAGGGAAATTTACCTTGGCCCCGACTTTAATCTGTGACCCATGAAAAAAAAAGCCATCCATAAAAGCGCAGAATCCGTGGTGACTGTGGAGGAGTTTTTAGAAGAACACCGCGAAGAGTTACAGCTCCAGCCTCTAGGCAAACTTTGTGGCACCCATCGGCGGATTCGAGAACCCACCGTCAATCGTCCGGGGCTTGCTCTGGCGGGCTACAGAAAATTTTTTGCCAGCAAGCGGGTCCAGGTCTTCGGCAGTGTTGAAACCACATACCTTAGGTATCTATCTCCCCAGGAAAGGGCGGACAGGTATCGCTGGATTTTTGCCTCACGCATCCCCTGCGTCGTCTTCTCGCGTAACCTCAACCCTGACAAGGCCCTGCTGGAAGCGGCAGAAGGTGCCAAGGTAGCTATCTTCAAAACCCCCCTGATTACCATGCGCTTCATCAATCTGGCGACGCTGGCACTGGAGATGAGGTTTGCTCCAAAATGCAACGAAATTGGAGGCATGGTTGATATACTTGGCGTTGGAGTCATCATCAGAGGGGAAAGTGGCATCGGTAAAAGTGAGTCCGTGCTGGCACTATTGGAGAAGGGATATAGCCTGGTGGCTGATGACATCACCAAAGTCACCCGTATTGACCATCATTATATTGAGGGCACAAGCGATAAGATTACACGCAATCTGATGGAAATACGCGGGATCGGTATCATCGATGTAGCAGCTATTTTCGGTATTCGCAGTGTTCGCACTGAGAAACAAGTAAACCTGGTTGTCACCCTGGTTCACTGGGATAAGCTAGAGTCCATTGATCGGCTCGGCATCGAGGACAAACATGTTGAAATCCTGGGGGTCAAGATCCCCCATATCACCATCCCAGTAAGCCCGGGAAGAGACTTGGCAAGGTTAATCGAGGTGGCGGCCTTCCAGACCAAGCTCAAGATGTCGGGCATTAATACTGCCAAGGCCTTGAGCGAACGTCTGCTGAAGAAAATGACCCACCACCGCCCCATCAGGAACCGCTGATATCCCAAGAGCGAGAAATCGCTCGCATCATGGAATTTTCACTTTATGGTTCGGGATTAATCAAAGCGTTCAAAGGAGACAAGAAAGGAGACACGAATCATGCCGCAATCGAGCACAGTTGAGACAATGACGAAGGAATTGGTTGTTGCAAACAAGATGGGAATTCATGCCAGGCCCGCGGCTATGTTTGTCAAGGTGGCAAGCCGGTTTGATGCGGAAATCTTTGTCGAAAAGGATGGAGAAAAGGTCAATGGAAAAAGTATCATGGGCCTCATGATGCTGGCGGCGGGTCCGGGTAGCACGCTTTCAATCGGGGCCTGTGGAAAGGACGCCAAACAAGCGCTCGACGAACTGGAAGCATTGTTGGCAAGCAAATTTGGGGAACAGTAATCTTTCCATTAGGCAAGCCTAGAGCGGCTCTGCTATGCGAGCGATGGATTGAGCTTTACCGGTGAGGTTATCCACCTCCACTGTGACACCGTGGAGCACAATGTCCTTCTGAGCCACCCCAAACCTCTGAGGCTGAGATGTCAGAAAACGTCGAATAACAGGCTCGATTTCCCTGCCCAGAACACTCTGCTGCGGCCCCGTGAACCCAACATCACTGAGAAAAGCGGTCCCTCCTGGAAAAATCTGTTCATCTGCGGTGGGAACGTGGGTGTGAGTCCCAACCAACAAACTGACTCGACCATCCAAGAAACGTCCCATGGCGATCTTTTCAGAACTTGCCTCAGCATGGAAATCGACCACCACAATTGAAGTCTGTTCCCTGATCTGATCCAGAACCCGGTCGACTGCTATAAAGGGGTTTTCGAGCTGAGCCATGAAAGTCCTGCCCTGCAGGTTTAAAACGGCAACCTTTGAAGAGGATTGCCGCCCCCATATCAACCATCCATTGCCAGGGGTACCTTCAGGGTAATTTAGGGGGCGAAGAAAGAAGGGCTCATTCTTCAAAAGCCCGATCACCTCCCGTTGATCCCAAAGGTGATCTCCTGTTGTGATGACATCAACCCCAGCCTCGTATAGTTCACGGGCCGTCGAAGGTGTGATGCCGGCACCACCGGCCGAATTTTCGCCATTGGCGATCACCATGTCCAATCGATGACGTTCCACCAAACGGGGCAAACACTCGCGCACAGCGCGACGTCCGGGCCTTCCCACAACATCACCGATAAAAAGAATCTTCATGACCGCAAGCATAAGGTCCAGATTTGACATTAAGCAAGATTCACCACTGAAGTGATGGGCCAACTGAAGATGGAAGATGGGGTTCGTTGAATATAATAAGGTTTTCTTATGATATTTCTTGTAACCCAGTCCATCGAATGACAAAAGTATGGGACGATCCTTAGAGAATAAAGTTTGGCAATGCAGGGATCCTGCAATGAGATCTTCCATTAGCCAGAGAGCATCGAAAAGGAGAATCACCTCCTGAAGCAATGGATCAGTGATGTCAGGAAACAGGGAGTGGCGACGTTTTTGAGGTGAGTCAAATGGTCATCAAATTCATTCAGATTACCAATTAACTTTGCTAGCAATTTGGTAAAGATAAAGACTGAAGCATGCAAATACAAAGTCTGAAAGTATTCTGCGATTTAACGGAAACCGAAAGTTTTACGAAATCCGCGCAAATCAACGGCATTACTCAATCTGCCGTGAGCCAGCAGATTGGATCTCTCGAAAAACAATTCGAAACCCTGCTGATCGAAAGAAGTAAGAAGAAGTTCAGGCTGACTCGTGAAGGTACCATGCTCTACGAGTACAGTAAGCAAATCATGCAAACCTACGATTCGCTTCTGAACCATCTTCAGGAAATCAAGGATGTTGTCTCGGGCACCATTCGGGTAGCCACAATCTACAGCGTTGGCCTTCATGAGCTGCCCCCATACATGAAAAAATTTCTGAAGGCCTATCCTACCGTGAACGTCCATGTCGAGTATCGTCGATCAAACCAAGTCTACGACGACGTTTTGAGCAATGTCGTGGATCTCGGATTGGTTGCCTATCCACTAAAGGATCCTCGTTTGGAAATTATCCCCATTCGCAACGACCGTCTGGTGCTTATTTGTCATCCCGATCATGAATGTGCCAAACAGGAGGAGATTGAATTAACCAAACTGCAAGGCCAACGCTTTATTGGCTTTGAACCGGATATCCCAACACGCAAGGGAATCGACAAGATTCTGCGCGATCATGGAGTCCATGTGACAGTGGCCATGGAATTTGACAATATCGAAACAGTCAAGCGAGCTGTGGAAATCGACGCTGGCGTGTCGATCGTGCCTCTTGGGACAGTCACCCAGGAAATCGCAAAGCAAACCTTGGCCAAGGTGCAAATTGCCGACAACACCTTTTTCAGGCCCCTCGCAGTGGTTCACAAGAAAAACAAGATTCTCTCTCCTGCCATGCGTGAATTCATCATTATTCTGAAAGAGAATCTGGAATCCCCTGAGAAAAAATGATTGGATTCAGGGCATGAGTCAAGAGTCACGCCCAGAGACTGTCAAAGTGGCAGTCGTAGGAGCTTCAGGCTATTCCGGTGAGGAGCTTGTGAAACTACTGTTGCTCCAT
>JAAZXX010000779.1 GCA_014239995.1 Verrucomicrobiia bacterium | reverse complement strand
TAATCAGAACCGACACGGTTTGTTATCCCGTAGGAGCCGCCCCACTTTCCGGAAAGTTTTGCATTCGGGTTGTCCACGACAATCCCAGGCAGATCTTTGGCTTGTAGAGGAGCAAGGGCTTTGGCCTTTTCGTTTCCTCCCACTTCGCTGATCAGGTAATCGTCGCCAACACGATCTTTTGCACGACTGGCTTTGGTCCACACACCTGTAACCTTCGCATCCTGGTTATCCACGATAATTCCAAGCAAGTCTTTGGCAAGTAATGGGCCAACTGATTTTTTCTTAGAAGGTTCTAAGGGGTTTGGAACAACGGGTTTCCCCACTGTCTTGCCCTTAACATTCATTTCAGCAAAGTATCCGTGATTCTTGGAATCTTTAGGCAAAACAGCCCGGTCAGTGGTGAGTAATTCAGAAAGAACATCTTCGTCTTCGGCTAAAATCAATTCCACCAGGCGGTCTGTGTTGGTGGTCATTTCGGTCATGAGTTGACGGTGGGACTTGCTATTCTTCAGGCCGCCGGCCTTGAGCAGCAACCTATCATCTTTATCCACTTTCGCGGCAAGGTCGTAATCAAAATACTCTCTAAAGAAACGTAGAATTGCAGGTTTGCGAATACTGTCATCGTTAAGGATGCGGGTGACTTCTTTCTTGACATCCTCCCTGGTCTTCAACCGCCCCTCACCCAGCGCCTGTTTAAGCTTCTCGTCCGGTGCGATATAAGAGAAGGCGGCATTGATGGCCAAAACCAATTCCTGATCCTGCAGCATGACGCGGCCATATTCATCGGGGTCACCTGTCTTGCAAAGTTCAGAGCGAAAGAGAGCGGAGCGGTCGAGGAAGATCGGCGTCAAGCCCAGGATGGCTCCCTCTTCTTTGCCAAGGTCCTTGATCGACTGCTTAAGAATTCCGAGATAGGCGGCGCTTTCCTGCTCAGTAGGCGGTCGCAGGGTCAAAGCTTCGAACAAAAAATCGACGGCTGCCTTGAGTCGCTCATCATTGGCGCCGGGTTTAGCCATCAAATCATAGACTGGGGTGATTGGCCGCTTTGACTTCTTGTTGTAGAAGACTCCCTCGGGAACTCCTTGCTTGGTCAGAATGGTTCGGCCCTTGTAGATGGATATCCCCAGGTGTTGTGCATCTACTTCTGATATGTCGTGGATGATCTGAAAAGCTTTGACGTCAGGGCCGTAGGCCATAAAACGAAGGATCGTTTCTGCATCGTTGGCAATCCGTAAGGTTTCGGAGCTGTTGACGGAATAGAGATAGGGGTAGCTTTGCAGCCCACGCTTCACCTTGGTGCTTAATACGGGAGGGATATGCTTGAGGCTGTGAAAAAGTCCGAAATCTGAGCCTGCCCAGTCAAGCACGTCGTGAACGCCAAGGAAAATATTGGTACCGGTTTTTCTGTCTGTGGGGACATGGTCTCCATGGGTTCTGACTCCCGGTTTTTCTGGATTGTAGGGAGTCTCAATCGTCACCAGTTCGTTGAGTCGGGTGAAGTGCTCCTGTGGGTGCAGCCGCCAGATGCGAGCCGGAGAGGATGTTGGCTGAAGGTCCTTTGGCAAGTCACTAAACAGCAGGTCATGGTCCAGGAGGTTGCCTTTGGTCGGGTGAAGGTGCTCATGGTAGCCGCCCTTCTCTTTCAAGGCCCGATGCATCCCGGCGACAATAAACTCGGCTAATTCCTGTCGCTCTTCGAGCGTCGGCTGAGTCTCGCCCTCGGGCGGCATTTCCTTCACCGCGACCTGCTCCCAAATGCTCTTCCACAAGCGGGCGTTGTCGGCATTGATGCTATTTAGTTTATGAAAGGCGACATCGCCTTCTTGGATGTCGGGGCCATGACAGTCAACGCAGTATTTCGTCAAAAAGGGCTTGGCGTGGGACGTCGTTGAATCATCTGCATCAAGTGTCGGCGTCTGCAGTGAAAAACAGGCCGCCACAGCGAGTGTCACACAGGCGATTGTTCTCAAAGCCATCATTGTGTCCCGAGGTTTTTCTCGTTGTGGAATTCCTCAGAATTCCCTGCGATGTACGATTGATTATTGAATTCGGGCGAATCCACTAAGGCCGACGTCAATG
>JAAZXX010000778.1 GCA_014239995.1 Verrucomicrobiia bacterium | reverse complement strand
GCATCCTTAGCGTCCTCTTGCAAACCTATTTCACCGCAGAGTATTTGTTTACCGTTCCTCCCCAAGTATTCGTCCCTCCTCCCAAAGTGCAAAGTGGGGTGCTGCGGTTGGTCCGACGGGAAGAGGCTCCTACTGGTTTTGCTTACCATCACCTCAAACGCATCACCAAAGCAGCTTTCAACCAGCGCCGCAAAACCTTGCGCAATGCCTTGAGTGCGGGCGGATTCCCTATCGATGGGATTGACCCTGAGATTCTGGGCAAGCGGGCGGAACAGCTTAGTCCAGAGGCCTTTCAATCCTTGGCCCGCGAACTCCCTGATAGAACGTAAGGACTAAAGCGCCGGGCCATGTGCTAACTTCGCAGGAGGTTTTGAAATGAACAAGACCACACTATGTCGAAAACAATCACACTCCAAGAGTTTATCATGGACACCCAGGCGGAATTTCCGTTTGTGTCCGGTCAACTCACTCGACTTCTTACCGATATCGGCGTTGCTGCGAAAATCGTGAATCACCAAGTCAACCGGGCTGGTCTGGCAGGGATTCTAGGAGAAGCAGGCTCACAAAACAGCCACGACGAAGCCCAACAGAAGCTAGATGTCTTTGCGGATCGCACCTTTATGCGAATTCTAACCGCGGGCAAATCCGTTGCAGGAATCGGGTCAGAGGAGCAGGACCAGTATGTCTTCTGCGGGGACGATGGGAAATCAGGGAAGTACATCGTCATGATTGACCCGTTGGATGGGAGTTCCAATGTGGACGTCAACGTGTCCATCGGAACCATATTCAGCATCTACCGCCGCGTAACGCCAATGGGTGAAACGCTCAGTGATCAGGACTTTTTACAAGCCGGAACCGAGCAAGTGGTCGCAGGATACGTCCTTTATGGATCTTCGACCATGCTTGTTTACACGACTGGATCGGGGGTCAATGGCTTCACCTTGGATCCCGCAGTCGGTGAGTTTTTTCTCTCTCATCCAAAAATGCAATTCCCTGAGACGGGCTCAATTTACTCCATCAACGATGCACTCCTAGGTCAAGCGAATGAAGCAACCCAGCAGTTTATAACCGGCTGCAGAGAGGCGATCGACAACGGATTCAAAGCGAGGTACATTGGAAGTCTGGTCTCTGATTTTCATCGCAACCTGATCAAGGGAGGCATTTATCTCTACCCCAGCACCAAGGATCATCCTCAAGGAAAATTGCGGTTGCTCTACGAATGTGCTCCGCTCGCCTTCATAGCCTTACAAGCTGGCGGATCAGCCGAAGACGACCACGGTAGTATCCTCGAAAAGGTGCCTTCGTCATTGCATGAACGATCGCCATTTTACGTCGGCAACATCCACCTCATACAAGCATTGCGATCTTGTTGGATGAACAACGGTTAAGAACGCCCGAACGTGCGATTCCGCCCCTAACTTCGCGCTCCTAACTTGGAATGAACTCAGATGCGCGCTGACGAATTGTTGACCTTTTACCGATTGGACCCGCGAGTTCAGGCGTTGCGCCAAGCGTGGGAACAAGAGGGGTCCAAGGTGGAACTCAAGGGCATAGTGGGGTCAGCGACTGCCATGTTAGCGGCATCCTGCATTGCAGATGAGATAACTCCTGAAGATCTTTCTCAAAAGGCCCCAAGCCATTTGTTCATCTTGGATGAAAAGGAATCAGCAGCTTATTTCCTCAATGATTTAGAACAGCTTTTGGGTCAACGCAAGAAGGCCCTTTTCTTTCCTCGATCTGCCCGTGTACCCTACCAAGAAGAAATCACCGAAAACGCCAACATCGCCATGCGGGCGGAGGTGCTCAACGAAATCAATCGGGCGCAACAAGGTCTCATCATAGTCACGTTCACCGAAGCGATAGCAGAGCGAGTAATCAGCCGGCGTGAGCTTTCCGAACAAACCTTCACCCTTTCACTCGGTGAAAAATACACCCTTGACTTCCTCGATGAGGTGTTCATCGAATACGGGTTTAACAAGGTTGACTTTGTTTATGAACCAGGACATTTTTCTGTTCGTGGGGGCATTGTTGACGTGTTTTCATATTCTAATGATCACCCCTACAGAATTGAACTTTTTGGAGATGAAA
>JAAZXX010000777.1 GCA_014239995.1 Verrucomicrobiia bacterium | reverse complement strand
TGTCTTGTGCGCATGCTGGATGGAACCCTGGTTGCACTGGTGGTCCCTGGCGGTGACAGGCCGGTTTTCATCCAGTCCACCGATGGCGGGAAAACCTGGTCCAAGCCTTACGTGGGGATTTTGCACGATGGGGTTCGAACGATCAGCACCCTGGGTGTCCGCCGTGACGGTCGCCTGATGGCGGTATCCGAGAAGCCCCTCCGCTTGGCCTACAGTCGCGACCAGGGCAGGAACTGGACGGCGGGGAACGCGATTGACGCCTCGCGCTTGGCCAACGCGTGGGTGTGGACCGGTGGACGATTGCTGGAACTGGATGATGGAACACTCGTGGTCCCGGTGGCCGGTTATCTCGAGCCCAAGTGGCTGAGTTCGGCGGTGTTGCTCAGCAGCGATGAAGGGGTGACCTGGAGTTTCTCGATCATCGGTCATGGGAATCCCGGCAACATGATGATTTTCAGTGAACCCGCGGTGGCCAAGCTCGACAACGGTGGCCTGGTGGGTTTGCTGCGCACCGAGGATCGTGTATCAGACATCATCCCCGGTGAACCGCGTGGCGAGAGGACTGGCCTGTGTCGAGTGAACAGTTGGGATGGAGGCAGGACGTGGTCCAGCCCGGTCGAGACCCTGCCCGGATCGCATGGCTCAGTGGTGCAGCTTCCCGACAATGTGTTGCTCTGCGGATATCATCGCCCCCCTAGGCTTGCCCTCAGCAGTGACGCGGGTAGGAGTTGGTATGCAAACATGCTATGGCCAATAGAAAAGCCGAAATCCAACTGGGGATGGTATACCATCGTGGAGATGGTGGATGAAACGACCGCCATTGCCCTTATCAAGGACATGAAGCCCTACAACATAATCCGTGCCTGCCTTCTGCATCGCCAACTTCGAATCGGCTCGGATGATAATGACACCCCTTAGCCTGATGAAGCCACCGATTTTTCCTGCAGGACGACTACAAGAGCGGTCAGCTAGGATGAGTTTCGCCACGAGATGCGCATTCACCCTGGTGGAGTTGCTGGTGGTGATTGCCATCATTGCCATTCTGGCGGCGTTGTTGCTTCCCGTGCTGGGCAGGGCCAGGGAATCGAGCCTGAAGGCTTCCTGCCTGAACAACCACAGGCAGATCATCACCTCTACCATTCTCTACGCCGACGACACCGATGGAGCCTATCCGCCCCGAACCCGGGGAATGGACCATGGCCATCCCTGCTGGCCGGGACGCCTGTTGCGATACTATTCAAACACCGGACTTTTGGTTTGCCCAAGCGACCGCAAAATACCGCCGCCGACGTCGGGTTCCCGTCAGGTTCACCCGGCAGACGTGGCTCCCCGAAGCTACATGATCAACGGATGGAATGATTTTTTCCTAGCTCCCCAAGGCCTTCCATTCAATGACCTGGTCCTGTTCGATAGGGCCATCCGCGACACGGACCTTGATGAACCGGCAGGGACGATTGTTTACGGAGCGAAAAATGCCGAAAGCGCTCATTTCTTCATGGATTTCATGGAAGGGAAAGGCAACGCATGGCAGGAACTGGTCTGGAACATGCACAAACGCAACGGGGAAGAGGGCAACAGCGGGGGATCCAACTATTCATTCGCCGATGGGCACACCGAATATATTAGCTACGGCGGCACCTTCAATCCCGTCAACCTCTGGGCCGTCTTGGAGCAGTTCCGCCACTTGGCCACGGGCAATTAATGCGGAAAGAATCTGGTGAACGTTAAATCTGAAATTTCTAACAATGAGTCGCTCATTCGGACAGGAACCTGAGTTTTTTATTTCCTCTTGGCTATGTCAGGCCGGCGTTTTGCATTCCTGCTGTCGGTCATTGTTTTATCTATGCGAATGCCGATGAAAAAAACAAAACTGAAATCACCTTTTGTCAGTCTACTTCTGGGGGTGGCCGGAAGTTTGGCTTTTGCCAGTGCGGAACCGGCCCGGGATTTTGACAAGTTCCGCAAGGTCCTCGTGTCCCCCACGGTGAATACGCCGGAGTATTTCCAGGGCTTTGGAGGGTTTTGTGGCTGGCCGAAGGTCGTTTGCCTAAAGAACGGCGACCTCCTCGTGAGCTTCCAGGCTGGCTACTG
>JAAZXX010000776.1:1838-2091 GCA_014239995.1 Verrucomicrobiia bacterium | reverse complement strand
TCTGCTTCAAGCACCTGAGCGAGTGAAGGCTCAAGGACAACCTGATGCTGTTCCATGGTGTCAGAGACAAGTTCGGTGATTCCAGTGAAAGAAAGTTTCTCAGCACAGAAGCCCTCCACCGCAATTTCATTGGACGCATTTAAAACTGCAGGCATGGTGCCGCAGGTATTTCCGGCCAGCCTGGCAAGGGCCAATGCGGGAAACCGCTCCAAGTCAGGTTCCTCAAACTGCAGGCTCCCTATTTCCGGCAGAT
>JAAZXX010000776.1:0-1828 GCA_014239995.1 Verrucomicrobiia bacterium | reverse complement strand
TGGGCAGGCGCTCGGGATAGGTCAGGGCGTATTGAATAGGAAGGCACATGTCAGGGCTGGACATTTGAGCTATCAGGGAACCATCCACATACTCGACCAGCGAGTGCACGACACTCTGCGGATGAACGACGACTCTGACACGGTCCATCTCAACGCCAAACAACCAACGTGCTTCAATCATTTCAAGCCCCTTGTTGAACATGGTGGCGGAGTCAATCGTGATTTTGGGCCCCATGTCCCAGGAAGGATGCTTGAGGGCCTCCTTCAGGGTAATATGCTTGAATTGGGCACTGGGCGTTTGACGAAATGGACCACCAGAGGCGGTCAGCCAGATGGATCGAACGGTTTCCTTTTTCTCACCTTCCAGGCATTGGAATATGGCCGAGTGTTCCGAGTCTACAGCCAACACCTTGACCCCATGTTTCCTGGCCTCACGCATGACAATCTCTCCTGCCATGACAAGGATTTCCTTCGAAGCCACGGCAATATCCTTACCCGCCCGAATGGCCGCAAGCGCCGGTTCAAGTCCTGCTGTTCCCACGATGGCGATCAAGACCACATCTGCCTCTGGCAGAGTGGCGAGTTCCAGCAATCCATCAGCTCCGGAGTAGACGCTCACTCCATCGTGAAGCGCCTCCCTGAGTGCGGGCACCAGATTCGGATCAGCTATGGAGACGGCGCAGGCATCGGTAGCGCGAGCCTGTGCGCCCAGTCGTTTGACATTCCTGCCAGCAGCCAGGCCCACAAGGCGCATTTTATGTGGCAAGTCCTCCACCACCTTCAGGGTACTCGTACCGATGGATCCCGTGCTTCCCAATAGAACAACATTTTTCATGGTGTGTATGTCAAGCCTAGCAAATGGAACAGGTTAACCCCACGTTGAATGATGGAAAAAACGCAGCCAGGCGTACATGATGGGGGCGTTGAATAAAAGACTGTCCAAAAGATCCAGGCCTCCTCCAATCCCGGGAAGAAAACGTCCAGAGTCCTTCACCCCTGCTTCACGTTTAAGCAATGATTCCACCAGATCACCAAGCACGGCCAGCCCCCCCAGCATGATCCCCAGAAGGACCACGTGGCCGATCGGAATCTTCCCAAGTGTTGCAGGAAAACAGATCACCATCAGCAGCCCAAATCCGACAGAAAACCCAATGCCACCCAAAAAACCTTCCCACGTTTTTCCAGGACTCACGGTGGGAATCATTTTATGCCTTCCAAGCAGAGACCCGGTGACATAGGCACCCAGATCACTGAATTTGGTCAAGACAATGAACAGGATGAGAATGAAAGGACCCGCCTTGGCGTCCAAGCCATAAATCTGAACCATGAAACCTCCAAGGAAATAGACGTAAAACCATCCAAAACCCAGTTTGGCGATGGGAGCAAGCCGAGATACCTCATCACGATAATGGAAAAAAAGATACAACATGCAGGCACAGGCAAGCCCGAGAAAAACCATGGGGATTTCCGCCGCAAACGGTGCCATGAAGGGGTGATCTCGAAACACCAGGAGGGTGAGATAGGAGACCCCAAGTGCATGAAGCGCGTATTTTCCAAAGGACATTCCACCCAACTGGGTCATACGAAGAAACTCCTGATAGGCAACAAGGCAAAGACAGGAGATGACAATCCACACCGTGATGGTCGAAACAAAGGGTGTTCCAAAGAAGAGTCCACCCAGCACCATGCCCCAAAGTACGATCGTACTGGCCAGACGCTCCAGAAAAACACGCCCTTTGCCGGGTTTTGATGAGGGCGGCGTTGTGGAGTCGGGATGCATGGTATGAAGATCGGTTTCAGACTTTGCCAAATCTTCGGTTTCTTTTTG
>JAAZXX010000775.1 GCA_014239995.1 Verrucomicrobiia bacterium | reverse complement strand
CGGAGGCGACAGATCCAGCAGCATGTTTGCCCCCTGAGACCCGTCCAACCCTGGCCAATAAAGTATGTAAATAGAGTGCTGGGAGTTGATTTTCAGCATGACGAAGGCTTGCATCTACATTGAAACATGCGAGCATCCTGATCCTTGACTTAACCATGCACTTGAGCAAGTTCAAAACGCAGGACATCTTCAGTTCGGTAAAAACATGCAAGGCATGTGCTTTGGGCACGCTCATTGCTTGCCTCTTCATGCCCCTGGCAACCATTGAAGCGGCAAATAAGGACATCCAAGAACCAGCACCCTTTGAAAAAAGCGAAATGCTGGATCTCTCGGCGATCACCTCAAAACCTTCACAACTTTATAAGGTCCTCAAGGCTGCAATGGAAATGGCCAAGGCTGGCGCCTCGCATGAAGCGGCGCGCATCATCGCCACGATTGCCATCAAGGCAAAGGATTCCGATGTTCGATATAGAGCCGAAGTCACCCTTGAGAAATGGAACTTGAACCCAGAGGAAGTATTTCGAGGCAACAGACGCATCGTGGAGCAGAAGGTCAATGCAAGCTATCATGCGGAGACAAAGCCAGGGGACACCTATGGACATGTGCGAAACCTGATCATGTTGAATCTGCTGGACGAAGCGATGGGTATCCTGCAACAGGATACCAGGGAAATGGATATCCAGGCTCTTGAACAGAAGTGGGGCTCACTTTTTGATCAATTTTACATCCCCATCCAGTCATTACTCGATCATGATGAAGGCAACTTACGAAAGGCACTCCAGCAAGCTCATCAGGAATCACGTCTAAAAGGACAGCTACCACGCCTCTGGTTCTTGGACCGATCACTTTGGCTCCAGGCCTCAACGCTGATGGAGAGGCAAATGAATGAAAAAGCTATCGAGACACCCGTGCATTACGGACGCCGTGAAGCGGGCTACATCCTGATGGGCAGTATTGCCGTATTGGGCTTGGTCGCATGTTTATTTCTGATATTGACCGGCCTCGGTGATTCAAGAAAAAAAAAGATCGGGTTGGCCTGCAGCATCACCATCCTGATAGCTTTCTCCTCTGGGCTCGCCTACTTGTGGTTAACGGAACCTGTGATCGATGAATCTCCCTACGCAAGATGGGTTCTTCCACATGAGAAGAATGTCTCTACATCCGAGGAAAAACACCCCATGCAACCTGCGGTCATTGCAGAGCAACTGCTGCAGCATACCCAAGGTCTGGTGGATTCTGGCCAACATCAAAGCGCACGTTTGATCCTTGAAATCCTGATCACCTACGCATCCGATAACGCAATTCAAAACCAAGCCACGAAAGTATTAGACCTCTTGCCACCAGCCCATGGCATACAGGAATCAGAGATAGCCTCGCTTGAACACAAGAGAAACTCCAAAGTGATACAACTTTTCAGCTTCCCAACTGTGCATGCATGTGAACTTGAGGTTTCCCCGGATGCAATCAAGGCACTTCACGATAATCCGAAACAATACGTCGAAGGAACATTCCTGCATCAAGGGAAAATGTATCCACGGGTCGGGGTCCGACTCAAGGGTGGATGGGGTAGCTTCAGAATGATTGATGGCACATCCAAGCCTGGCTATGTCATCAAGTTTGATTACTTCGACAAGCAACAGCGGTTTCAAGGTCTAAAACGAATCATCTTAAATAATTCCATACAGGATGAAACCTACATGCGCGAAGCCATTGCTTATTCCATCTTCAGAGACGCTGGGATTCCCGCCCCACGCGTCACTCATGCCTCCCTTAAGGTCAATGGCGAGCTGTATGGACTCTACGTGCTATTGGAAGCTGTTACTAAGAATTATCTGGAACGATGGTTTGAGGATGCCGGAGGCAATCTTTATGAAGGCCCTGGAGACATCCACAACTGGCAAGACTTGGATCTGGACAGCAATGAGTCGAAAAACGACCGTACAGACATCCAACATCTTAACCAGGTCATTGAGAGTGCGAATGACACCGCCCCATGGGGAGAGCTGCAATCCCTCATTGACCTGAAGGTGTTTGCAACATTTGTCGCCCTGGAACAGTTCTTATTTCACTGGGATGGTTATACAAACATCAATAATTACCGTG